>JBIIGW010000106.1:0-3178 GCA_044236295.1 Candidatus Planktophila sp. | reverse complement strand
ATATGGGATACAAGTTCCCCACCTTTTAGAGATGCAAACCCATACCAGCACAAACCGGCGAGAAATTCCCAGTACCGATCAGTTGAAGAGGCCAGTTTAAATGTCAGCAAAAAATTACGATGTTGTCATTATGGGAGCAGGACATAACGGTTTAGTTGCGGCCACTTACTTAGCCAAGGCTGGAAAATCAGTTCTAATTCTTGAAGCAAATGATGAAATTGGTGGCGCAACACAAAGTGTGCAGGCATTTCCTGGCTTTGATGCACGTGTCTCTCGCTATTCCTATCTTGTTGCACTGTTGCCAGACAAGATTATTAAAGATCTCAAATTAACCTTTGAGACTATCTCCCGAGATGTTTCAAGTTTTACGCCGTATTCAACAACTAGCGGAGAAAATGAAGGCCTGTATGTATCCAGAAACTGGGATGCTAAAACAGAAGAGTCATTTAAAGAGATTGATCCAACTGGCAATGAAGGTCGGGCCTGGCAGGATTTTTACGCCGAAGTTGCAGAGTTTGCGCACAAGATTGCGCCTACGCTTTTACAGCCCCTACAAACTCGCTCACAGCTGCGTGAACAGATTGATCTGCCAAAGGTTTGGAAGTATCTGATTGAAGATCCAATCGGTGAAGTTATCTGTGAACGATTTAAAAATGACATTGTTCGAGGAGTAGTTCTAACAGATGCTCTGATCGGAACTTTTGCATCGGCATATGATCTTCAAGCAAATATCTGTTTTCTCTACCACCTGATTGGTAATGGAACAGGGGAGTGGAAAGTGCCTCGTGGGGGCATGGGAGCACTTGTTAATGAACTAGTGCGAGTGGCAATCGAATCTGGCGTTGAGATAAAAACAAATCAAAAAGTTGTTGCTATCGAAAGCACAACTGAGTCCGTGAAAGTTAAAACTTCATCAGGTGATGAATTTACCGCCTCCCATTTTCTATCTAATGCTGCCCCTGGAGTATTGGCAGAAATTAGAGGCAAGAAAAAGCCTGAATCATTAGATGGAGCCCAGTTAAAAATAAACATTCTGCTCAAGCGTCTTCCACAGTTAAAGTCTGGGATAGATCCACAGTTAGCTTTTGCTGGAACTTTTCATGCAAATGAGAGTTTCACTCAATGTGAGGCCACATATCTAGAGGCAAAGAACGGCAATATGCCTACAAAGCTTCCAATTGAAATGTACTGCCACACTCTGACTGATCCATCAATTCTTAGCCCAGAACTATCAGCTGCTGGCTTTCATACCTTAACTCTCTTCGCACTTCACACACCTGCATCGCTATTTGATAAAGACAATGATGCTGCAAGAGCAGCCGCACTTGAATCTGCTTTTGCATCGCTAAATGAATATCTAGTAGAACCAATTCAAGATGTGATCGCAGCAATTGAAATTAAAACACCGCTAGATCTTGAGGAAACGATCGCACTACCGCGAGGCAATATCTTTCACAGAGACTTGCAGTTTCCATTTCGCGAAGATGGTAGCCAGCCATCTTGGGGAGTTGAAACCGATGATCCACGCATCTTTATCTGCGGCGCAGGTGCTACACGTGGCGGCGGTGTAAGCGGCATACCTGGCCATAATGCGGCGATGGCTGTGCTTGGTAGCAATTAGACTTATTCAATGAACCTTCATCCTGAAACATCGGCGATTAGCGCTGGCCGACCAGATTCGGCGCCAGATGCATCAGTAAATCCGCCATTGTTTTTGTCTTCGACTTACCATGCAGGTGGTCCAGTTGGTTATGGACGTTATGGAAATCAAACATGGAGCGCACTTGAAGATGCAATTGCAGAGTTAGAGGGCGGCCCAACACTTACATTCTCATCTGGCATGGCAGCAATTAACGCACTCTTTTCTATTTTGCCTGTTGGTGCACCCGTAGTTGCATCACATGAGGGATATAGCGGAACTATGGGTTTGCTTAATCAGTTACAGTCATCAAGACGGTTAGAAGTTCGCTTAGTTGATGTGACTAAAAACGATGAAGTAATCGCAGCCATGAAAGGCGCCGCACTTGTTTGGCTTGAATCACCAACAAATCCATCCCTTGATATTGCCGATCTACCAACCCTAATTGCTGCTGCAAAAAAACTCGGCATTGGAGTAGGTGTTGATAACACTTTTGCAACTCCATTGACGCAACTGCCTCTTTCAATGGGTGCAGATGTTTCTATGCACTCAGTAACAAAGTTTTTAGCAGGTCATAGCGATGTTGTGCTGGGATCACTTTCAACAAATGATGAGGCGCTACTGAAAAGATTAGAAGAGGCACGTCGCTTTAACGGATCAATTCCAGGACCATTTGAAGCGTGGTTGGCACTTCGCGGCATTCGTACATTTCCAATTCGCTTTCGGGCAGCTGAAAGCAATGCAAAAGATTTAGTAAAGCGTCTGAGTCAGCATCCAAAGATTACAAAAGTTCGCTATCCCGGATTTGGAGCCGTCATCTCCTTTGAAGTAGATGCTCCAGTTGAGGCCGTCCAAAAAATCTGCGAATCATCGAAAGTCATTATTCATGCAACTAGTCTTGGCGGAGTCGAATCTCTATGGGAGCGCCGCCGCCGTTGGGCTGGTGAAAGCATTTCTGTGCCGGAGCGGTTAATTCGCCTAAGCGTCGGTTGCGAACACGTTGAGGACCTATGGTCAGATATTGATCAGGCTCTTGCGGTTTTGTAGAGAAATTCTCAGAAATACAGAGTATTTTTAGCACATGTTTAAAGTATTTGGTCGCATAGCTGCAGCTGTTGCTGTGGTGCTTGTGGCTTTTCGCGCCGTCGGATCTTTTCTTTCGTGGGTTGAACATCAGGAAGATACCGTCGCAGATACGTGGGTTGATGAAGACGAATTAGAAGATGTCTGAGATTCAATACATTCCAGGCAGTTGCAATATCGGTAAAGGTGAAATAAAGCGTAGACAATTTGTAGCGTTAATTGGATTATTTCTTTCCATCTCAACTTTAGTAACTCTCATTTCGATTGATGCGCCAACAACTTCTCGGATTGGAATCTTTTTTCCACTGATGATCGCATCGGTTGGATTCATCCAATCACGCAGCAAGTTTTGCCTTGCCTATGGATTTGCAGGAACATTCAACGTAGGCAAACTTGGCGATATCTCAAGAGTGGCATCCCCAGAAGATCGTGCGGCAGACCGAAAAACTGCGCTCA
>JBIIGW010000105.1:0-3180 GCA_044236295.1 Candidatus Planktophila sp. | reverse complement strand
AAGATCGTGAGTAACCATAACCATCGTGATATCTAGTGATCGCAAGATATCTGCCAATTCGCGGCGACTTGCTGGATCCAAATTTGATGAGGGTTCATCAAGAACAAGAATCTCTGGCTTCATCGCAAGCACAGTTGCCACCGCTACTCGTCTGCGTTGTCCAAAAGATAGGTGATGCGGTGGACGATCTTTAAACTCGGACATTCCAACTAATTCAAGGGCATCATTTACAAGTGCATCTAACTCCGCCCCTCGTTTCCCCATGTTATATGGGCCAAAGGCAATGTCTTCTCCAACGGTTGGCATAAACAATTGGTCATCAGGATCTTGAAAAACAATTCCCACCTTCGACCTAATTCGCTTAAGTGATTCTTTATTTTTCGCATCAACTAATTCACCAGCAATACGAACCGATCCCTGCGCCGCTGGGTGAATACCATTCATGTGCATTACTAATGTAGTTTTTCCAGCACCGTTTGGACCTAAGAGTGCTACGCGCTCACCTTTTACTATTGAGAGATTAACTCCGAACAAAGCTTGATTGCCATCAGGATAAGCAAAAGCTAACTCTTTAATTTCTAAGCTCGGTGTAGTCATTATTGGTTTCCAATCAAAGTGGTTACTACTAGAATTACAACTGCAACAAATGGATACATCAAGACCACGAACCAAGAAGACGCTTTAGATTTTTCAACTTCATCATGAGGCAATACCCCTTCGTATCCTCGGGAAAGCATTGATAGGTGTACTCGTTCACCTCGTTCATATGAGCGGATAAAAAGTGCCCCAGCTGCAGTTGCTAATACCTTCCAATGTTTCAGTCCAGTTGCTTCAAAGCCGCGCGAATCACGCGCAACTTTCATTCGCTCCATTTCATCATTAACCACATTGACATAGCGCAACATAAAAGATGCGATCTGAACCATAAGTGCTGGTAGTCGCAACCGTTCTAAACCACGGAGAATTTCTCGGGCAGTTGTACTTGTCGAAAGAATTATTGCTGTGAGCACTCCAAGGGTGCCCTTTACAACAATCCCGGCACCTGCGATCAATCCCTCTCGATATAAATTGAAAGGCCCAGCTAAAAATCTCTCTCCCGAACCAAAAAATGGCATCAAAATAGCAAAGAAAATAAATGGAATTTCAATGAGTGCCCGCTTAAACAGCAGGGTGAAGGGAATTTTTGCAATCGCTGCAACTATTAAAACCCAAATGAAATAACCGATAAATGCTTGCCAGTTTGTAATTGGTGTCGAGACGGCAACTAGAATAAAAGCTATTGCAGCAACAACTTTAAGGTAAGACGCTGTTTCATGGACGATTGAGTGGCGATGAAGATAAAGCCGCTCACCCACATCATGTCCATGATGATGGGTTTGAACTTGCGTATTAACGCTTAGTCTTTTCTGGCTTTCGGGCAATAATCTTAAAAAAGACTCCCGCAACAACTGCCGTCCCAATAACGCCAATTACTCCGGCAACACCGACAGAGGCGCGCTCATTTTCAATACCTTTAACACCGTAATCAGCCAAGGCTCCATCGGCATATGTGTGGTCTTTAGCTGTTTCAATGAAACCAATATCTTCGGCTACTTTTTCAAGTCCATCAGGAGATGAAGAAGCGTAAAAAGAAACTATGCCAGCAAGAAATAGAGAGACAATGAATCCCCCGATATAGAACTTGCGATTTTTAGACATTCTTGATCTCCAATGCCTTTTGATTGTTTTTCCAACCAAAAACTAAGTCACTTCGACTTGCCAGTACTGCTGAGGCTGTTAAGCCTGTAATGATCGCTTCACCGATTCCAATCAAAACATGGATTCCAATCATTGATGTGAAAACTGCCGAGTCAGAGAATGTTCCAGTTGCCCCAATTACGTACTGAATCCAAAACCCAAATGCGGCGGCAGGAACTGAGACAGCTGCCGCAATAGCTGCTGCAACTGCAACCGATGATTTATTTTTAGGTAAAATCTTTTTAATCACTAAAAAGACTGCGTATCCAACCCATACAGAAATAATTGACATATTAAAAACACTGAGCCCAAGGGCTGTAAGACCACCATCTGCAAACAAAAATGCCTGCATGAGAAGCACGACCGTTAAAGCTAAGGTCGCCGCCCACGGGCCAACTAAAACAGCAGCGAGCGCCGCCCCAATCAAGTGGCCACTTGTTCCTGCTACAACCGGGAAGTTGAGCATCTGAACTGCAAAGATAAATACTGCTGTTAACCCGGCAAGCGGTGCGGTCTTATCGTCTAGTTGGGTTCGAGCTCCCTTAAGGGCTGCTCCTATCCCTATTGCAGAGAGGCCGACAAATGCGGCTGAGGTAGGTACGTCTATAAAGCCATCAGGAATGTGCATGAGAAAATGTTAATGCAAACTATTCGCATCTGCATCTTTTTGGCATTAATGCCCCTCATATGGGAGCCGAGCCCGCAGATTACCCACAAAATTGCTCTTGGCACGGAGGGAAATTCTCACCCGTCCTTAACATTGAGCGTATAAGGTCACATGCATGAGCGAGGACGAAGGCATGGAAGAGCTCGTATCAGAAGAGATGCTCTGGGATCGAATCCCTGAAGTTGAGGGCGAAGAGCGCGCCAGTACATTTTACGAATTAAGCGCTCGAATCTTTGCTCGCGGACAATACGACGAAGCGCTCGCACTTGCAGAAACCGCACGCGACATTTATTCACAACTTGGAGTCACATCAGCATCTGAGGGATTAGCTCAAGCCTATTCGGCGATCGGTTACAACTTAAATCAACTTAAGCGAATTGATGAAGCAGCAACTGCAATGAGTAAAGCCGTGGAAATTTTAAGAGAAAACAAATCACCGATTGCATTAGAACTTGCATGCACATTGGGTGAGTGGTGGTACACATCTAAGCAGTACGAAAAAGTTGTTTTAACTATGAACGAGTGCGCACAGGAACATTTAGTTGATAGCAACGAAATTGGGGCAGCAAACGATCTTCACCTAATTGGTTGCGCAGAACGTGAGCTGAAAAACTACGAAAAAGCAATCGAAGCCTTTAAAGAAGCTCGCGCATTGTTTAAGCGCAATAAAGAGATCATTCATGTAGCAAGATGTGATCAAAAAATTGCTTCATGCCTCATTGAACTTGGCGAAGGTGAACTTGCACTTGAAACTGCACAAAAAGCTGTCGATGTTT
>JBIIGW010000104.1:0-3188 GCA_044236295.1 Candidatus Planktophila sp. | reverse complement strand
GTCAGATAAGCAGTAGTGCTATCAATTACTTGTATGCGCCCGGCCGCATGCTGGACTGCGTTGATTGCAACGCAGGGTTTGCCTTGAAACCAGCGTTCGCGTTTTTGCAGACTTGCATCTTTTTTGGAGTATTCGTAACGAAAAACAACTAACCGCACACACTGTGGGTTTTGGGTTAGTTGTGGGTAGGAAATAAGTAACTGCGCAGTATTGGCATCTTCGCTAAGGACTGCGATATCAGTTGGAGCAAACCTGGAATCTCGGATTCGCTCGCTTTGAGTTAGAACTTTGCCGATTGTCACGAGCTTGTTTTGTGAGTAAAGAAAAAACATATCCCCGCGTTCTCCCCCGCCCAGTAACAAACTGCCATCATTTAATACTGCCAAAGCCGCTCCGCGGCCTGATTCAACCTGTGTGCTCTTTACATTCTTTTCTTGTATATCAAGAATTTGTTCATTAGCTGTTGCCGCGGTATTTGCAGTGACCAGTAGTAGTGAGATGAAAAGAATCAGCGGCTTCTTCATGTCTTAATCTTATGAGAACTGCGATGTTTTCATTATCTGAATCAGCCAACATGCAAAAAGAAAAATGGTTCTTTCTAAGTTTTCTTTAAGTCTTCCCGAACCACGATATAGACGCCAATCAAAAGGATGATTCCGGCAATAATTTGAATTTGTGAAACGTTCTGACTAAAGACTGCGTAGCCAATTACACCAGCAACGAGTGGATTGATGAACGCAAAAGATGTCAGCAGTTCTGGTGAAACTCGATCGGCTAATCCCATATAGGCCCAGTATTGGGCGGCTAGGGCTGCAATTAAGAAAAGCATATTAAAGTTAAGAACATCCGCGCTTTTAATTGCCGGTGTTGAAATGAAAAGTTTGAGAAGTCCGGCTGCAATTGCACTGATCGAAACCTGTATGGCAGTTGCTAAAAGAATTGGATAAGTAGGTGGATATTTGATCCAGATTTGAGTTCCGATGAACCAGGCAATCACAGATAAGAAGGCCACAGTAATTCCCACTGCAGAGACCGATTCACTGGGTGCACCAATTAAGAAAGCAACAGATAGCGTTGCAATTGCAACGCCAATGACAGAGTTTCGAGCTGGCTTGCTTCCTTGAACCGCCGCATAGACAACAGCTAACGCCGGCAGAATTGAATAGGTCAAAGAGATTACGGCGCCAGGTTCTTTAGAGCTGGCCCAAGCGACAGCGCCACTACAAATGGGTGAAAAGATAAGTCCAGTGCCACACAGCATCAGCAATTGCTTGTCAAAGCGAATTAACTTAAATGTTCTTGGCATAACAAGTGCAACGGCAGTCAATAAAATAGCTGCAGCTCCTACAGATCGAATAAAGATGATGTTAAGAAGATCAACACTGCTTGTTACTTCACTTAAAAATGGATAGATGGCGCCGCCAACAATCCACATAACGGCTAAACGAATAAAGTTATTCATTCGCTCTTATTTAGCCACTGCTGCGCGTCCAGATTCCAATCTCGCAATCGGCACTCTAAATGGTGAACAAGAGACGTAGTCCAAATTAAGTTCATGGAAGAAATGAATACTGCGTGGGTCGCCACCATGTTCACCGCACACACCTAACTTAAAATCACTTCGCACTTGGCGAGAGAGCTCTGATGCCTGTCGAACCAAGATTCCCACACCTGCTTGGTCTAGTGATTCAAATGGATTAAATGGAAGCAGTTCTAAATCAAGATAGCGTGGCAAGAAGGTTGATTCCACGTCATCTCGGCTAAATGCCCAGGTTAGCTGCGTTAAATCATTTGTACCAAAGGAAATAAAGTCTGCGTGCACTGCCAAGCGATCTGCAGTAATTGCAGCACGTGGAGTCTCAATCATTGTGCCAATAGGCATGTCAATTACCTGATTTGTGCCCTTAAAGGTTTGCGCAATCTCTGCCTCTAGTGTTTCACGCAAGTACAAAAGCTCACGCTGTGTAGAAACAAGAGGAATCATGACCTCTGGCTTTGGATCATGGCCTAGTTTTTTAACTTCTAGTGATGCGTGCACAAGTGCTCGTACCTGCATTTTGTAGAGCTCTGGAATCAAAATTCCAAGGCGAACACCGCGCAGACCTAACATCGGGTTAGATTCATGCAAACGTCGAACTGCTGCAAATAAGGCTTTATCTCTTGCCGGAATCTCTTCACCTAGCGCTTCACTGCGCGCCATTTGAGAACTTAAATCAACTAGTGATGGCAAGAATTCGTGCAGCGGTGGATCAAGTAAACGGATCGTTACTGGAAGTCCTGACATTGCCATCATGATTCCAACAAAGTCTGCCCTTTGTAGCGGTTCCATTTCGGCAATTACACCGCGCTGTACATCTTCATTTTCAGCCAAAACTAAACGCTCAACGTATGCACGTCGCTCACCTAAGAACATATGTTCTGTGCGGCAAAGGCCAACACCTTGTGCGCCCAGGATTCTTGCCCTTATTGCATCCTCTGGTGTGTCAGCATTTGTGCGCACTAACAGTTTGCGACGTGAATCGGCGTGAGTCAAGATTCTATGCACAGCTTTAACAACAGGTGATGCCTCATCTGTCTCTGCAGATACTCGGCCCTCTAAGTATGAAGTAACAGATGATGCAACGACCGGCACTGCGCCTAAATAAACAATTCCTGTTGTGCCATCGATAGAGATGATGTCGCCTTCATAGACAGTATGTGTGCCAACGGTAAACAAATTAGCGCGCTCATCTACAGAGATTGAATCTGTTCCACAGATTGCAGTCTTACCCATTCCACGTGCAACAACTGCTGCGTGTGAAGTTTTACCACCACGGCTAGTTAAAATTCCCTCTGCTGCAACCATTCCGACAAGATCATCCGGGCTTGTCTCGCGACGAACAAGAATTACTTTTTTGCCGGCCTTACTCATATCAAATGCGCGCTTTGAATCAAATACAGCTTCTCCAACTGCAGCACCCGGAGATGCAGGAATGCCGCGAGCGATCTCAACAAGGTTGCCTCTTGTATCAAACTGGGGAAACATCAACATCGCTAACTGATCACCACTGGTGCGGCCTATCGCCTCATCCATTGTGATTGTGCCTTCATCAACAAACTGCAGAGCAATACGAAATGCTGCCTCTGCCGTGCGCTTTCCAACACGGGTCTGCAAGATGTATAGCTTGCCGCGCTCGATCGTAAATTCA
>JBIIGW010000103.1:0-3191 GCA_044236295.1 Candidatus Planktophila sp. | reverse complement strand
CGCTGCTTCTAAATCTCTTGATGTTGCTGTGCAAAAGGGAGTTCTTCACAAGAACTCTGCTGCAAATAAAAAGTCTTCTATGGCTAAGGCAGCTGCCAAAGCCGGCGCACGTTAATTCACTTCTCTTCATAAAGCGAGGCTAGGTTCATGCCTGCAATTTCACTTGCTAAGGCTCCGCAACCAGCATCTACAAATCCGGCGCAGATTCGTAACTTCTGCATCATTGCCCACATTGATCACGGTAAATCAACACTTGCCGATCGAATGTTGGGAATCACTGAAGTTGTAGAGGCACGAAACATGCGTGCTCAGTATCTAGATCGTATGGATATTGAACGTGAACGTGGAATCACAATTAAGTCTCAAGCCGTTCGTTTGCCATGGCGCTCATCAATTGATGGCCAAGAATATATTTTAAATATGATCGACACTCCAGGTCACGTTGACTTTACCTACGAGGTATCTCGCTCACTTGCTGCATGCGAGGGAGCTGTACTGCTGGTCGATTGTGCCCAGGGAATTGAAGCGCAAACTCTGGCAAATCTCTATCTTGCAATGGAGAATAATTTAACGATTATTCCCGTTCTTAATAAGATCGATCTACCTAATGCTCAACCCGACAAGTTTGCAGCCGAACTTGCCAGATTAATCGGTTGTCAGCCCGAAGATTGTTTGCGAGTATCTGGAAAAACTGGAGATGGTGTTGCAGAACTTCTAGATCAAATCGTGGCTCAAATTCCAGCACCCGTTGGCGATCCCAATGCCCCAGCACGCGCTCTTATCTTTGACTCTGTCTATGACTCCTATCGAGGCGTAGTTACCTATGTTCGGGTTGTGGATGGTCATTTATCACCACGTGAGCAGATTCAGATGTTTTCAACTGGTGTGCGCCATGAAGCATTGGAAGTCGGAGTTATTTCTCCAGAGCCAATTGCAAGTAAGGGACTTGGTGTTGGAGAAGTGGGCTACCTAATAACTGGAGTAAAAGATGTGCGTCAATCACGTGTTGGTGACACGATTACGACCTATAACAATCCAACCAAAGAAGCACTTTCTGGATATAAAGATCCTAAGCCGATGGTTTTCTCTGGTCTGTTTCCACTAGATGGTGCAGATTTTCCTATTCTTAGAGAAGCACTGGACAAGTTACAGCTAAATGATGCGGCCTTGGTTTATGAACCAGAGAGCTCTGCCGCACTTGGTTTTGGCTTTCGATGTGGCTTCCTAGGGCTGCTTCATATGGAAATTGTTCGCGAGCGTCTAGAGCGTGAACATAAGTTGAATTTGATCTCTACTGCTCCCAACGTTGTCTATAACGTAACTATGGATGATGGAAAAACCGTACGTGTTACTAATCCATCAGAATTTCCAGAAGGAAAAGTTGCAGCTGTATTAGAGCCAATTGTTAAATCTACAATCTTGGCGCCGGCAGAGTTCATTGGCACGATTATGGAGCTATGCCAAGACCGACGTGGAGTTTTATTAGGCATGGATTACATATCTGAAGATAGAGTTGAAATCCGCTATGACCTACCGTTGGCCGAAATTGTCTTTGATTTCTTTGATCAACTAAAGAGCCGTACTAAGGGTTACGCATCTTTAGATTATGAAGAAAAAGGCGATGCCGAAGGCAATTTAGTAAAGGTTGATATCTTGTTGCAGGGTGAAGCAGTAGATGCATTTAGCGCAATTGTTCACAGAGATAAGGCCTATGCATACGGTGTCATGATGACGGGCAAGCTCCGTGAGTTAATCCCTCGCCAACAGTTTGAGGTTCCTATTCAGGCAGCTATTGGTGCTCGAATTATTGCCCGTGAAAGTATCCGTGCTATTCGTAAAGACGTGTTAGCAAAATGCTACGGTGGAGATATCTCTCGTAAGCGCAAACTTTTAGAGAAGCAAAAAGAGGGTAAGAAGCGCATGAAGATGGTTGGGCGCGTGGAAGTCCCTCAAGAAGCATTTGTTGCCGCTCTTGCAACGGATGCGGATATAGAAAAGATTAAAGCTGCGCGCAAAGCAAGCCAATGAGCCTTTCATTTTATGTGCACATTCCGTACTGCATAAAGCGCTGCGGTTACTGCGACTTTAATACTTATACGCCATCAGAGTTACAAGATGGTGCAACCTTAGAGATAGTCAGCAACGACTACATAGATGCAGTGCTAAAAGAGTTGGAGTTTGCTCCACAACAGATCGTTCCAACAATTTTCTTCGGAGGTGGCACACCTTCGTTGATTCCAGCAAAAGACCTAGGCCGAGTCATAGATGAGATCAAAAAACGCAACGGATTAACTTCAGAGTGTGAAATAACCTTGGAAGCTAATCCAGATTCTGTGACGTTGGAAAAATTGGAAAGTTATATCAAAGTTGGCTTTAATCGTATTTCATTTGGAATGCAGTCGGTTATGCCCCATGTATTGGAAGTACTTGATCGCACACATAATCCGGCAAATGTTGAAAAGGCTGTATCTATGGCGCGAGCTGTGGGATTTAAGTCGATAAGTGTTGATTTAATTTATGGAACACCAGGTGAGAGTTTGGATGATTGGCGCCAAACAGTAGAGGCGGCACTTGCTCTAGATATCGACCATATAAGTGCCTATGCGTTAATTGTTGAAACTGGTACAAAGCTTGCCGCGCAGATTAAACGTGGGGATTTTGTGATGCCCAATGATGATTTGATGGCAGAGATGTATTTATTGGTTGATCAACTGTGCCAAGAGCACGGAATGTCTTGGTATGAACTTTCAAACTGGTCTAAACCTGGCCATGAGTGCAGACATAACATCGCCTACTGGCGCAACCAAAATTGGTGGGGCCTTGGGCCAGGTGCACATTCACATATCGATGCAAAGCGTTTTTGGAATGTTAAACACCCTACTGCCTATAAACAAAAACTCTTTTCTGGCGAAACCGTCATTGCAGAGAGTGAAAATCTGACCGCAGATCAAAAAAGAGATGAAGCTATTTTGTTGGGAATCCGTATGCGAGAAGGATTACTTCGGAGTGATTTAAGTTCAACCCAAATTCAAACGCTTTCAACCTATGGCGAAAATGGCTTTGTAGAAATGCTTCAGGACCGTGTTCTACTCACGCCAACGGGGCGCTTGATCGCGGATCGAATCGTGCGAGAATTAACTTTCTAGTACCCTAGGCACACATGTCATCACGTCGTCTAGAAATCCTTCGCG
>JBIIGW010000102.1:0-3193 GCA_044236295.1 Candidatus Planktophila sp. | reverse complement strand
TGAGAACTGGTCAAACACTGTTTACTTATCTTCACCTGGCTGCTTCAAAAGCCTGTACTGATGCAATTGTAAAGTCTGGCACGACCGCTATTGCATACGAAACAGTTGAATCCAACGGTGTTTTACCGTTGTTAGCACCTATGAGTGAAGTTGCTGGTCGATTAGCAACACAGGTGGGGGCCACTGCATTACAGAAACCTTTAGGCGGTCGTGGTGTGTTACTGGGTGGAGTACCTGGAGTTGCACCTGGTCGAGTTGTAGTTATTGGAGGTGGGGTAGCGGGTTTGAACGCTGCAGTGATTGCACTTGGCATGGGAGCTGACGTGACGGTATTTGATCGTTCTATCAGCAGATTGCAATATATCGATGCAATCTATAGTGGACGAATCAAGACATTAGTCGCATCCAAACACGCAATTGAACGCGAAGTTAAACTTGCTGATCTTGTAATAGGAGCAGTGCTAGTTCATGGAGCAAAGGCGCCCAAATTAATCTCGAATTCTTTAGTGTCACAGATGAAGAGGGGCTCAGTTCTTGTCGACATAGCCATCGATCAAGGTGGATGTTTTGAAGATTCGAAACCTACGACTCACGATGAGCCTACTTTTATGGTGCACAATTCGATTTTCTATTGTGTAGCCAATATGCCAGGGGCAGTTCCTGTTGCATCCACTTATGCACTCACCAACGCAACGCTGCCTTTTGTTTTATCGATTGCAAATCATGGCTGGGAAGCGGCTTGCCGTGGAGATCAAGCATTGGCAAAAGGTTTGAACGTTCATGAGGGCAAGATTTTTTACGAAGCCGTAGCGGAAGCGCATGGTTACGCAAGCTCCAGGTTTTGAGGTTGCCTCCACTTCTTTTCTCAATTATCTTCAAATTGAGAGGGGATTGGCGACTAATACAATTACAGCATATCGTCGCGATTTAGATAAGTTTCGAGCTTTCTTGAGTGGTGTTGATTTATCAGATGTGACACCTCAAATTATGGCCTCTTTTGAAAGTTCATTAAGGAAAATTGAACTTTCATCAGCTGCAATCAATAGAATGAATTCGACACTTCGTTCATTCTTCAAATATCTTCAGCAAGAGTATGGACTAGTCGACCCAACAGTGGAGATCTCTTTTAGTAAAACTGGTCGTCGACTACCGAAAGCATTATCTATTCAGCAGATAACCTCCATCATCGATTCTGCTTATCGTGAAGGCGATCCGATAACGTTGCGAGACAAGGCAATGTTAGAACTTCTATACAGTAGTGGCGCAAGAGTCAGTGAGTTGATCGGTGTAAATATCAATGATTTAAACACTGTGCAAACGAGCGAAGGTGAAATCCTCACTCTAAAACTACGAGGAAAAGGCTCCAAAGAGCGCATAGTCCCTCTTGGATCTTTTGCATCGAAGGCTATCGATATTTACAGTGTACGAGTGCGGCCGGATTTACTTGCAAAGAATCCAAAGGGTAATTCTGCCCTATTTCTCAATTCACGTGGTGGAAGGATCTCCCGTCAATCTGTATGGCAAATGGTCCTTAATGCTGCAGAGACTGCCGGTGTTTTGGAGAGCGTATCTCCACACGTGTTTCGACATTCTTATGCAACTCATCTTTTGGACGGTGGCGCCGATATTCGCGTTGTACAAGAACTTCTGGGACACGCTTCTGTCACTACAACTCAAATTTACACATTGATTACTATCGATAAAGTGCGCGAGAGCTTTTCAATGGCTCACCCAAGAGCAAAATAAGCTATCGGATCTAATTACTTATTGACCTCTAAGTCGCCGTGCCAAAATACTTTGATCACCCTTGGCTTCAAGATCTGCGATTATTACTGCAATCGATTCACGAACTATGCGTCCACGATCAACAGCTAACCCGAGGTCACCTCTCATCTGCAAACGAGCTTGGTCTAAATCAAAAAGTTCATCTGGCGAGAGATAAACAGTAATTTTCTCATCGTGCCTTTCTCTACCCGAAGGGGAGCGGTCAACAGTAGTGACACGTCTGCGAGCAATAGTACGAACACCCTTTTTAGATGATGCCGCTTTTGGTGTTGCAATCGCTGGTGGAACTAATGGTGCAGGTGCCTCTTGGGAGATTTGAGCAGGAACAGCTGAAAGTGCAGGTGCGGTAGAACGAAATAGTTCATCGGCTCCTGGAAGATTAGCTCTGCGGGTCATCGTGCGCCTCCTCTGGCAATAAGTTCTCGTGCAAGTCGACGATAAGAAGCCGCGCCACCAGACGATGTTGCGTATTTAGTGATTGGTTCTCCAACGACAGTGGTCTCTGGGAATCTAATTGTTTTAGCAATGATTGTTTCGAAAACATCTTCAGGAAACTGTTCTAGTAAACGTTCTAGTACCTGGCGATTATGTGATGTCTTCTTGTCGTACATTGTTGCCAAGATGCCAATTAATCGCAGCTCTGGATTGAGAAAACTCTTCACCTTATCTAGATTTCCTTTTAACTCAATGAATCCATGAAGAGCAAAGTACTCACATTGCATTGGAACGATAACTTCATCTGATGCAACCAAGGCATTAATAGTGAGCTGTCCCATTGTTGGCTGGCAGTCAATCAAAATAACATCGTAAAAATCCTTCAGGGGAGCCAATGCGCGCTTAAGATATTGCTGTCCACCGATCTCTGCGCCCAGGGTAGTTTCAGCTGTACCCAAATCTCTGTTTGCCGGTAAGAAATCTAAACCCGGAACTGATGACTTAAGGACGATGTCATCGATCTTTGCGGTCGGTGTCATTAATGCGTAGTAGACGGTTTGTTCCAAGGGCAATGAGTGCGCGTTAACTCCGAGACCAAGTGATAATCCACCCTGCGGGTCAAAATCAACGAGTAGAACTCTGCGACCAAGTTCTGCCAATGAAGCCCCAAGGTTTATCGTGCTCGTAGTTTTACCTACGCCACCCTTTTGATTAAAGATCGAGATAATCTTGGCGCTGCCGTGGTTAGTAAGTGATGGTGGTGCAGGAAAATTTTTGGCTTTTTTGCCCAGCAAGTTGGCAGTTGTTGCCACTTCTTCCGCAATTGTCGATTTAGCGCTCAATCTTCAAACCTCTTTCCTGATATAGCCGTGAGCCTAGGCGCTACATAGAAAACAGGCAAGCGTGAAGTATGGTGCGCCAATGGAGATTTCATTAGAGGAATCAACCGATGTTAACCACGCATCGGGTGCTT
>JBIIGW010000018.1:0-12302 GCA_044236295.1 Candidatus Planktophila sp. | reverse complement strand
CTGGCAGAAGATGAGATCAGTGGCGCACTTCGCTGGCATGGAATTTTGGAAGATGATGTTTCATTAACAATGCAGTTGTGGTCTTTTCCAAAGCCAACAATTGCCGCTGTTCATGGTTGGGTATTAGCTGGAGGCTGTGAATTGGCCATGGCCTGCGACATGATCATTGCAACAGATAAAGCCAAATTCGGTGAACCAGAGGTTAAGTATGGCTCAGGTCCTGCAACGCTTTTGATGCCTTTTATTATTGGTCAAAAGAAAACTAATGAGCTTTTGTTTACTGGTGACACAATTGATGCAGAAGAGGCTCTGCGAATCGGCTTAATCAACAAAGTTGTCAGCGAAGAGAGTTTGCATGATGAAGTTCGCGCCCTAATCAAGAAGATTGCACCTACTCCCCTATCTACTTTGCGTCTAACAAAAATAGGTCTGATTCGCGCACAGGAAGCAACTGGTATTCGCCAAGCAATCAGTGCGAATATGGATGTTTCTGCAATTCTCAATGGAAGCGACAGCCCAGAGCAAAAAGAGTTTGATGACATTGTCCGTAAAGAAGGTTTAAAGCAAGCGTTAGCTTGGCGTGATGCACGGTTCGAAGAAAGTCTAGAGACAAAGGGAAAAGGAAAATAATGAGTAAGCAAACAATCAAAGCGGCAATCACACGAGGTAACTCACCAATTGAGATTGCAGATGTAGATCTAGATGCTCCTAAAGCCGGTGAGATTCTTGTACGTATCGCTGCTGCTGGTGTCTGCCACTCAGATGTTCACTTAGCCGATGGAAACCTTGGAACAACTCGCTGGCCAATCATTTTGGGCCACGAAGGTGCAGGGGTAGTTGAAGAGATTGGTGCAGGCGTTACTAACGTAAAAGTTGGCGATCGTGTTGCCTTTAACTTCGTTCCTCCATGTCGCCAATGTAAAGAGTGCATCGCAACTCGCTTTAACTTATGTGAAGTTGCCGGAGAGCATGCCTACACGGGCAACCTATTAGATGGAACATCTCGCCTTCATGAGAAAAATGGCACAGAGCTTCGTCACTTTAACTTTGTTTCTTGCTTTGCAGAAAAAGCAGTTGTGCCTGCAGGTTCTGCAGTTCCTGTACAAGCAGATGTTCCGTTGTGGCAAGCAGCATTGCTTGGCTGCGGTGTAATGACTGGAATCGGTGCTGTACGAAATGCAGCAAAGGTGCAGATTGGTGAAACTGTTGCAGTTATCGGCTGTGGCGGCGTTGGCCTACAAGTTGTTGCAGGTGCCCGCTTAGCCGGTGCAAGCAAAATTATTGCTGTGGATATGCAACCAGCTAATCTAGAGCGCGCAAGAAAACATGGTGCTACTCATGTTGTTGATGCATCAAAGAAGAATGTTGTTGCAGATGTTATGGCGATTGTTCCTGGTGGAGTTGATCACGCATTTGAAGTTGTTGGCCGACCAGAGACAATTCGCACCGCATGGGATGTCATTCGTGCCGGTGCAACAGCAATCGTTGTGGGATTAGCACCGCGTGGTGTCGAAGTTTCAATTCCGGCAATCGAGTTCCTTTCGGAGAAGGGCCTAAAAGGATCTTTATACGGCTCTGCAAATGTTCCAGTTGAGCTACCTCAGATGATTGCAATGGCCGGAGAAGGAAGAATTAACGTTGCAGATGTTGTTTCACATGTAACTGATTTGAATGGAATTGAAGCGGCCTTTGAGCGTCTACGAAAAGGTGATGGTGCTCGTACGCTTGTCATCATTGATGAAAAGATTGCAGGTTCACTAGAAGGAATTAATAAGGCGTAATGATGAAAAAGATAAGGGATTTCTTTAACCAAGGCGGGTTGATGCTCTTTGTCTTTGGGCGCATTTTGGCTGGAATACCAATCATTTTTGCACTATCACTGATGGTTTTTCTTGCCACACAGGCATTGCCAGGAGATGCTGCAGCTGCATATCTTGGCAACTCTGCAACTCCCGAACTTTTGGCGACACTAAGAGAACAACTTCGACTAAATGATCCACTATGGCTTCAATACTTTAATTGGGCAAGTGATGCGCTGCGTTTAGATTTTGGAATGACGCTCTCTGGCGAAGCAACTGTGTCATCAATACTTAGCGAAAGAATTCAAAACACTCTTATCTTGATGGCATCTTCAGGAATAGTTGCAATCCCGCTCTCAATTTTTATCGGTGTCTATGCAGCAGTTCGCAGAGGTAAACTATTTGACAACGTTACCTCCTTTACCACTCTTGTCTTTGCAGCTCTTCCAGAGTTTGTGGTCGCAATCTTTGTTGTATTTCTTCTTGCAACTAACGTCTTTCAAATTTTTCCTGCGATCTCATTTCTAAATCCTGGCACTTTAGCTTGGGCGGAACCTATGTCGCTGGTCTTACCATCGCTTACCCTGATTTTGGCTGTTACGCCATATGTCTCACGCATTATGCGAGGTTCAATGATTGAAGTAATGGAGTCTGAATACATTCAAATGGCACGCCTTAAAGGGTTGTCTGAGCGGACTGTAATTTTGCGCCACGCTCTACCGAATGCAATTGCTCCAACGATTCAAGTAATCGCATTGCAGCTGGCTTGGCTTGCAGGTGGAGTGGTTGTAGTGGAAGCTGTCTTTGCCTACCCTGGTATAGGAACAGTGATGATTGATGCAGTGCTTGGACGAAATATCCCAATTGTTCAGGCGATTACATTGTTGATAGCAGTTCTATATGTTGTCTTAAATATTTTGGCCGATATCGGGACCATTTTGTCTACCCCAAGGCTAAGGACCAGGCATGCAAGAAAAAATGACAAGAGCGATGTCTTTGCGGCAATGGATGAGGATTAATAATGGAAAAGAAAATGAAACCTAAATCTCAACTCCGCGTTTTAGCTGCGCTAACATTCAAACAGGGCTATGCCAAAATCGGTGGAATCATTGTTCTTGGCATTCTATTCTTGGCTATCTTTGGCCCCTATTTTGCCCCATACACATATGATGAATTTGTAGATGTTCCTAATGCACCACGATCTGATACTTTACTGTTGGGCGCTGATTACTTTGGTCGAGATGTTTACTCACGTTTTCTAAACGGTGGTCGATCAGTAATTGGGCTTTCCTTCATCTCAACAGTTTTGGGAGTTGGACTTGGACTATTAATTGGACTATTTGCTGCATCTGCCAAAAAACGAACTGATGGTTTGATTATGCGTGCAAACGATATTCTGCTTGCATTCCCTCAGATCGTATTTGTTCTTCTAGTTGTGTCAGGATTTGGCACAAGTATTTTCCTCATTGCAGTGACGGTGGGATTCACCCATGCTCCCAGAACAGCTCGAATTATTCGTGCAGCGGCTGCAGAAGTTATGGAGCGAGATTTCATAAAAGCTGCAATTGCCGTAGGTGAAAAACGCCAAAGAATCATCATCAGTGAATTACTGCCAAATGTAACCTCTCCCCTTTTAGTTGAGTTTGGTCTGCGCATGACGTACTCAATTGGTTTGGTTGCAGCCGTTAGTTTCTTAGGTTTAGGTCTACAACCACCGGCAGCTGACTGGGGTTTGATGATTAACGAAAACCGAGGCACGCTAATTGTCCAACCTTGGGGCGCAATAGCTCCTATTGCAGCGATCGCGTTGTTCACAATTGGCATTAACTTTATAACTGACTCTTTCGCAAAAGTTGCAATCGGTATCGATCGAAAGGGCAAAGAATGAGCGTTGTTAAGCTTTCGAATGTAGATATTGCAATCACTCGCGGTGGAATTAAGATCGTTGAAAAGATTTCATTTGAGATTCAATCTGGTCAGATACTTGGACTTGTTGGAGAATCTGGTTCTGGAAAAACTACTGTTTCTATGGCTTTGCTTGGCCACACCCGAAAAGGCGCGGTCATTGAATCTGGTTCCATAACAATTGATGGCCATGAAATCGTTGGAGCAAGTGATAACGAACTTAGATCTTTGCGTGGCGGAACTATCGCCTATGTTCCTCAGGATCCAGGCACTGCACTTAACCCAGGCCTTAGAATTTCAAAGCAGATTTTGGAGTCCTTAGAAAAGCATCAACCAGATGTTGATCATGAAGTTCATATGGCCCGCGTACGTGAGATTTTAACTGAGGTTGCTCTACCTAGTGATGAAGATTTCCTTAAGCGCTACCCTCATCAGCTCTCTGGTGGACAGCAACAAAGAGTTGCTATTGCAATTGCATTTGCCTGCCGTCCCAAGGTAATTGTCTGTGATGAGCCAACTACTGGACTTGATGTAACAACACAGTCAAAGGTTTTGGCAACTATTCGTGCGCTATGCCGCGAACATGGAGTTGCAGCCCTTTATGTTTCTCACGACTTAGCAGTTGTTTCAGAGTTAGCAGATAACGTGGCCGTTATGTATGCAGGTCGAATTGTGGAAAGTGGAAACCGAGATGAGATTTTCTTCAACTCAATTCACCCATACACACGTCGTTTAATCCGCGCACTTCCTGATATTGCAGGACGAAATCAAATTCTAGGAATCTCTGGTTATGCACCAATGCCTTGGGATCGACCATCAGGGTGTGCCTTTGCTCCACGTTGCGCTGATGCACAATCTTTGTGCAGCCAAAGCGTTCCAGAGATCACAAAGATCTCTACTACTCATAACGTTAACTGTCATCGACATAAAGACTCAACCAAGATTGTTGCGACTGCTCGTGTTGAAAGAGAGATTGTTACTTCTTCAACACAAGCTCTATTGGGCATCGATGGACTTAATGGGTTCTATGGATCCCGCCAAGTTCTTTTTGATACCAATATCCATATTCAACCTGGTGAGTGTGTTGCACTTGTTGGTGAATCAGGTTCTGGTAAGACAACGCTTTCTCGTTGCATCGGTGGCCTTCACGATGACTATGAAGGTCAGATCTCGTACTTTGGAAATGCTC
Organism: Candidatus Planktophila sp.; assembly: GCA_044236295.1. Classification (GTDB taxonomy): domain Bacteria; phylum Actinomycetota; class Actinomycetes; order Nanopelagicales; family Nanopelagicaceae; genus Planktophila. Next base: position 7,409 of record JBIIGW010000018.1, on the reverse strand, counting down.
TCGGCAAGCACGCACTAGAGCGTAAGAAAGAAGAACGACGAGACATTCAATACATTTTCCAAAGTCCTTATGCATCAATAAATCCTCGTAGGCCAATTGGTGCAACGATTTCAAGACAGCTAGATCTGTTTTTTGGGATGAAGGGAAGCGAGGCAGATGCACGAATTAAAGAGCTTCTGGATTTAGTTTCTCTGCCACATGCAATTGTTACTTCATTTCCTGATCAACTCTCTGGTGGAGAGCGCCAGCGGGTAGCAATTGCTCGTGCCCTTGCGGCAGAGCCAAAGCTTCTTGTCTGTGATGAGATCACTTCTGCACTGGATGTTTCAGTCCAGGCATCGGTCATTGAAACGCTGAAGAACCTACAGGAATCTACATCCGTGGCGCTTTTGTTCGTAACGCACAACCTTGCATTGACCCGTAGCATCGCAAACCGCGTTGCAGTAATGCGCAAGGGAACAATTGTTGAATACGGCGGCATCAACGATGTCTTTAATTCACCAAAAGCTGATTACACAAACCGTTTGTTACAGCACACACCTACTCTGAAATAAAAATAAGGAGCACGTCCATGAAAGAATTTCTGAACGTCATTAATGGCAAGAGCGTGCCAGCAAAGAGTGGTAAAACTGTAAAGGTCTATAACCCTTCAACAGGTCAGGTTTATGCAACAGCTCCTGATTCATCAATTGATGATGTGAACGCTGCAATGAAGGCTGCTGCCGATGCCTTTGTGCTGTGGAAAGAGACAACACCATCTGTGCGCCAAAGAGCGTTACTAAAGATTGCAGATGCCATGGAGGCTCGCATCGATGAGATCGTTGCAATTGAATGTGAAAACACTGGAAAGCCAATCGCAGTAACTCGCGCCGATGAACTGCCACCAACAATTGATCACATTCGATTCTTTGCCGGAGCAGCGCGATTGCTAGAAGGAAAATCTGCTGGTGAATACATGTCCGGTATGACTTCTTATATTCGCCGTGAGCCAGTAGGTGTTTGCGCACAGATTACGCCGTGGAACTATCCACTGATGATGGCTGTGTGGAAGTGGGCCCCTGCAATCGCCGCGGGTAACACAGTTGTTTTAAAGCCAAGTACAACAACTCCTGCTTCAACTGTTTGGATGGCTGAGTTAATGAATGAGTTTTTACCTGCTGGAGTTATCAATATTGTTTGTGGCGACCGCCATGCTGGAAAAGCAATGATCGAACACGATGTGCCACAGATGGTTTCCATTACAGGTTCTGTGCGCGCAGGAATGGAAGTTGCAGCCTCTGCAGCAAAAGATGTGAAGCGTGTTCACCTAGAACTAGGTGGCAAAGCCCCTGTGATTGTTTTTGATGATGCAGATTTAGATGCAGCAGCAGCTGGAATTGCAGCAGCTGGTCTATTTAATGCTGGCCAAGACTGCACATCTGGCAACAGAGTTCTTGTACAAGCCGGTGTTTATGACAAGTTTGTCACAATGCTTTCTGACTACATCAGAAGCAACATTAAAGTTGGAAGCCCTGAAGAAGAGGTCTTTATGGGACCACTTAATAGTGCCGCACACTTTGATCGCGTTAAGGAATACGTTGATAACGCACCAGCACATGCAAAGATCCAACTGGGCGGAAAGCCAATTAATCGTCCAGGTTATTTCTTTGAGCCAACGATTATTTCTGACCTTCGCCAAAGCGATGAGTTAATCCAGGAAGAGGTTTTTGGTCCTGTTATTACGATGCAAAAATTTACAACCGAAGAGGAAGCACTCACCATGGCAAATGGTGTCGACCTTGCATTATCAGCTTCTGTTTGGACTAAAGATCACGGAACAGCGATGCGAGTTACCAAGAATCTAGACTTTGGTGTTTGCTGGATTAACGCCCATATGCCATTTGTTGCTGAAATGCCACATGGTGGATTCAAGCAATCAGGGTATGGAAAAGATCTTTCAGCTTATGGTTTTGAAGACTACACACGCATTAAGCATGTGATGTCAAACCTTAACTCTTAGCTAGTAGATCTAAGTACTCGTTGACAGGTGTTGCTGCCAACTTGTCGTAATCTAATGAAAGTTCCAGAATCGCATCTTGCTGCTTCTTGTCGTAAATACGAGCAAGGTTGGTCTTGAACTTCTCGATAAGCAATGGAATACCCTCAGTGCGACGACGTGCGTGACCAACTGGATATTCAACGACTACTTCATCAAATTTTGATCCATCATTGAACTCAATTGTTAAAGCATTAGCAATTGAGCGCTTTTCTGGATCATGGTAATCGGCAGTAAAACTTGTGTCTTCAACGCATGTGATCTTCTCACGTAGATCATCAATGCGCTGATCTGATGCGATGTCATCCTCGTAATCACGGGCAGTTAAGCGACCAAAGATCAGAGGCACTGCAACCATGTATTGAATACAGTGATCGCGATCTGCTGGGTTGTTAAGTGGACCCTTCTTATCGATGATTCGGATACAGGCTTCGTGCGTGCGAATTGTTACCTTTTTAATATCATCTGAAGTCTTACCCGCAGCCTTCATCTTTGCGTTCAGTGTCATCGCTGCTTCTACTGCAGTTTGTGAGTGAAACTCTGCAGGGAAAGAGATCTTAAAGAGAACGTTTTCCATTACATATGAACCGTAAGGGCGCTGGAACTTAAATTTTTGTCCCTTGAATGAAACATCGTAGAAGCCCCATACCTTTGCGGTAAGAACTGATGGATAGCCCATTTCACCAGTCTTTGCGATCAGTGCAAGGCGAACTGCGCGAGATGTTGCATCTCCTGCTGCCCAAGATTTACGAGACCCGGCATTTGGAAAGTGACGGTATGTGCGAAGTGATTGTCCATCAACCCAAGCAAGTGAAACAGCTGCCAAGATCTGATCGCGAGTTAAGCCCATCATCTGCGCAACAACTGCAGTTGATGCAACCTTCACCAAGATCACGTGATCTAGACCGACTTTATTAAATGAGTTCTCAAGTGCGATACAACCCTGAATTTCATGGGCTTTGATCATTGCAGTTAGAACATCTTTGATGGTGAATTTCTTACTTGTTGTGCGAGAGAGCCAGTCTGCTGTTGCAAGGATTCCACCCAAGTTATCTGATGGATGGCCCCACTCTGCAGCTAACCATGTGTCATTAAAATCTAACCAACGAATCATTGAGCCAATATTGAATGCTCCCTGAATTGGATCCAAAACATAGTTTGTACCAGGAACTTTTACACCATTAGGTACTGAGATGCCTTCAACTGTTGGTCCAAGAAGTTTTTTACAAGCATCGTATTCAAGAGCTTCAAAACCACAACCGAGAGTGTCTAAGAAGCAGTTCCATGCAGTCTCATATGCCACAGGTGATTTGATTTGATAGTTCTCTACATAATCAACAATGTCGATGATCTCTTGGTCATATGGCTGATTGGATTTAGTTATATGGCTTGACATGTACCTATCATTTCTCTATCGGTGTGGATGGATGACTACTCGAACCTTTACTCGTGCTACTGAAACGAAAAATTCTGTGTTCAATTTTTTACTTGTTGCCCAACATTTTGTCGATTGCTTGCTCGTAAGAATGGTAGTTAATCCGCTCGTATAGCTCTTCACGAGTCTGCATTGTGTCCACAACATTGGCCTGTGTTCCATCACGGCGAATTGATTCGTAGACATTTTCTGCGGCCTTATTCATAGCGCGAAATGCTGAAAGTGGATACAAAATCATCGAGACACCATTGGCCTTTAATTCATCGCGACCAAATAGCGGTGAGAGACCAAACTCTGTGATGTTTGCCAAGATTGGCTTTGATACAACAGAGCTAACTTTCTTATAGTCTTCAAGAGTTCTAATTGCCTCTGGGAAGATTAAATCTGCGCCGGCTTCAACGTATGCGTGGATGCGATCTAAAGTTGAATCTAGACCCTCCATTGCAAGTGCATCTGTGCGGGCCATAATCTGAAAATTCTCATCTGTGCGAGCATCAACTGCTGCCTTAATTCGATCAACCATTTCGGCCTTTGAAACAACCTCTTTGTTGGGGCGGTGTCCACAACGCTTTGCACCGACTTGATCTTCCATATGCATCGCAGCTGCGCCAGCTTTGATTAAATCTTTTACTGTTCGACCAATATTAAATGCCGAAGATCCAAAACCAGTATCTGCATCAACTAATAGTGGTGTATCGCAGATATTTGTTATGCGACGAACATCGGTAAGTACGTCATCTAATGTGGTAATTCCTAAATCCGGAAGTCCCATCGATCCTGCTGCCACTCCGCCACCAGAGAGATAGATAGCGCGAAAGCCCGCTCTTTTTGCCAAGAGTGCGTGGTTTGCATTGATTGTTCCGATGATCTGTAAAGGAGATTCTTCAGCTAATGCTTTCTTAAATGCGGCGCCTGCGCTGTGTAATCCCACGTGAGCAGTCTACATCCGATTGCCGTAGTAGCAAAACTACCTTGCATAAATGGCAACGCCTAGAATACTCACATGCTCGGTGGAATTAACAACAGCCTTTATCTGCAATCCTTCGGAGGATTTGTTGCTCTTGGCATTCTCATCGTTGTTCTTAAATGGGGATTTTCATCTAATGGAAAATTTCTAGTAACGCCGATAAAGGCGGGCAAGAAAAATGATTATGGGTTACTAACCCCTTTGCCTACTCCTGCAAGTTATATCGAAGCGCAGATGAAGCTTCAAAAATTAATTGATCTAAATGTCAAAGCTACGTTGACTCAAACTCTTGATGGACCGCAGATAATGGTTTTTGAAAAGGATTACAAAGTCGCAGTTGCAATACTAAATAGTTAACCCCAGATGATTACCGTTTATTTAGTGTGGAAGTAATTCAACGATAAGATTATTGAAGAAGTTCTGCGAGTAAAGCTTCTACTCTTGCCTTAATCTCATCACGAATTACTCGTACAGATTCAATTCCCTGGCCTGCTGGATCATCTAAGACCCAATCTTCATATCGCTTTCCAGGATAGAAGGGGCAGACATCTCCGCAACCCATAGTCACAACTGCATCAGATTCTTGCACTGCCTCTGTTGTTAATATCTTTGGAACATGGTTTGCGATATCAATTCCAAGTTCAGCCATTGCCTCCACCGCAATAGGGTTGATTGAATCCTTTGGAGCACTGCCTGCAGACAAGACTTCTACACGGCCTTGTCCAAGTTCGCGCATAAATCCTGCTGCCATCTGTGAACGACCGGCATTATGCACACATACAAAAAGTACTGTTGGTTTTTCACTCATCGAGTTACCACCTTAAATATTCCTAGGCCAAGTAAAGCTCCGATAATTTGAGCTGCTATAAATTGAAGAACGCTACTGGGCGCGATACCCGCAAATGAGTCAGAGAAGATTCTGCCAACAGTTACTGCAGGATTTGCAAATGAAGTTGAGCTCGTAAAGAAGTAGGCACTACCAATCCATGAGGCAACCATTACGGGAATTAGCGCTGTTTTCTCTTGTGATACAAGAAGATTGATGACCAGAATCAGGCCAGCTGTTGCAATTACTTCTCCCAAATAGAGGTTGCTGCCTGATCTGATTTTTGTGGACGTTTCAACGAGAGCTAAATTAAACATGGCATTTGCAAGGATGGCACCTGTGATTGCACCTGCTGTTTGAACAATCGAAAATTTTATAAATGTAGAGATACTGACATTTTTTTGAATCAGACTAATCAGCGTTACTACTGGATTAAAGTGCGCTCCGCTAATTGGCATCAATAGTTGGATCAAGACCATCAAACCAAAGACCGTTGAAACTGTATTAATAAGTAACTGGACACCGATATCTTGAGAAAGATTCGTTGCCATTATCCCTGAGCCGACAACAATGCATACTAAAAGGCAGGTACCGAGGAATTCAGAAACTAATTTATTCACTGCCGATTCCTTGATAGTGGCTTGCTTCATGGCTTCAGCGTAGGGGTCTGTCTCAATGATCTTTACGTCTGTTGGGCCATCATGAAATGAACAGTTGGTAAACAAGAATAAAACCCCACTAGCTGTGTTGGCTGATGGGGTTTTATGTTAATTCTTTTTAGGAGACTCCCAAGATATCTACTGAGAAGATCAAAGTCTCTGTCTCGAGTGGATGGCCTGGCATGAATGAGTATCCGAGTGATGGTGGAATAACAAGAAGTCGACGACCACCAACTTTTGCACCAGGTAGGCCCTGTGTCCAACCAGCAATAACTCCAGACAATGAGAATGAAACTGGTTGTCCACCAGTCCATGAAGATTCAAGTACCTCTCCGGTAGACCACGACATCAATGTGTAATGAACGTTTAGCGTGGATGTTGGAAGAACTTCTGCGCCTGTTCCTTCAATAATGTCAACTGATTGCAATGTCGTTGGGGCAGGACCCGGTACATGGGTAATTGTTGGGGCTTCTCCTGCATTGTTAGTTACTGATGGAAGACCTGGAGTTGATACTGATTCTGACACGGTGTCATTTCCTCCTAATGATGTAAATGATGCAAATGCAATTGCTGCAACAGCAATAATTGCAAATACCTTAATGAGCGTTTTCTTTGGCATGGGTCTCCTGTTGTCCGCTAGTTGTTTCTCTTAATTTTCGATTTCACCGATTAATTTGAACTCCCCATCCCCTATCTGACCTTGGGAACGGTAGAGCTCTAACTTTGCACGAGTATCGGCAATATCTAGGTTTCGCATAGTTAATTGACCAATTCGATCAACTGGGCCAAATGCGGCATTTTCTGTGCGCTCCATCGAGAGTTTTTCTGGGTGGTAACTAAGTCCAGGCCCAGTTGTATTAATAATTGAATAATCATCACCGCGGCGCAGGCGAATACTCACTTCACCGTTTACTGCAGATGCAACCCAACGCTGTAAGGATTCACGCAACATTAATGCTTGCGGATCAAACCAACGACCCTCATAGAGAAGTCGACCTAGTCTTCGACCTTCGGCATGATAGTTAGCAATTGTGTCTTCATTGTGAATAGCACTGATCAATCTTTCGTAGGCGATAAATAAAAGCGCCATACCTGGAGCTTCGTAGATTCCACGACTCTTTGCTTCAATGATTCTGTTCTCAATTTGATCTGCCATTCCAAGACCATGGCGACCACCAATTGAGTTTGCCTCTTTCATTAAATCAACAACATCGGCAAATGCTTTGCCATTAATTGCTGTTGGGCGACCCTGTACGAAAGTGATTCGAACATCTTCACTTTCAATTTTTACGCCTTGATCCCAGAAGCGAACTCCCATAATTGGTTGAACAAGTTCTACTGATGTGTCCAGGTTTTCTAAACTTTTTGCCTCATGAGTAGCACCCAAAATATTGGCATCAGTTGAATAGGCTTTTTCGGTGCTGTCGCGATAAGGCAGGCCATTTTTAACCAACCACTCGCTCATCTCTTTGCGGCCACCCAACTCT
>JBIIGW010000041.1:0-7905 GCA_044236295.1 Candidatus Planktophila sp. | reverse complement strand
AACAAATAGGAGCGCACATGACAAGTCCACTTATTCAGGCATTAACTGAGGCTGTAGAGGTCATTGATTTATCACAACCACTGTATGCAGGAATGCCCGTCTCCCCTAACCACCCAGAGTTTCGACTTGTTTACATTCGCAGACATGGTGATTCTGTGAGAGCAGATGGTGGATCAGCGGCAAATGAAATGATTGTGACAGGTGGTCACGTTGGTACACACGTTGATGCCTTAGCTCACGTTTCTCAAGATGGTTTAATGCATGGAAATGTTCCTATTTCAGATTGTTTTCAAGGTGGGAAGTTCATTTCACATGGGATAGATCAAATGCACCCAGTTGTAACTCGTGGTTTGATGCTCAATATTGCAGCCCTCAAGGGAGTCGACATTCTTCCAGGTGGTTATGCAATTACAGCTGATGATCTTGAAGGCGAGTGTGCACGCATTGGAAAAACACCAAAGCCGGGAGATGCTGTTCTGATTCGTACTGGTTGGGGAAAACACTTCAGCGGAGATGCAAAAACTTACATTGGCCACGATTCTGGCGTTCCAGGAGTTGATGCAAGTGCGGGGCAATGGTTAGCTGATAAGAAAATCGTTGTAACCGGCTGTGACACCACTGCATATGAGCACATTGCACCAGGTAAAGGCCATGCTGTACTTCCTGTTCACCGCATACTTCTTGTTGATGCCGGAATTAACATTATTGAGCATATGAACTTGGAAGTTGCAAATGAGAAAAACATCAGTGAATTCATGTTTATTCTTGCTCCACTAAAAATTGTTGGCGGAACAGGATCTCCAGTTCGCCCATTGGCAGTTATTTAATGGAAACAATTGCTCAACAGCTAGGAAGAGTTGCTTTTCAAATTACCCAAGATGGGCTTTCTCAAGATCTTCGTCGCGAAGCTTCACGTCGTATTCTGGATGTCATTGGAAACTCGATTGCAGCAACTAATCAACCTGCAACACAGGTAGTCAACAACATTGTTAAGTCCTGGGCTGGTCCAGCAGATTCCTTTGCAATTGGTGCAGCAAAATTACCTGCCTCTGCAGCTGCTTTGTTAAATGGCACTCTTGCCCATGCAATGGATTTTGATGACACACATCTGCCATCAGTTTTACATCCCAGCGCCTCAGTTGTGCCCGCTGCACTTGCGGTTGGTTCAAAACTTGGTTCAAAGCCAACAGAGGTATTAGATGCTATTACTTTTGGTATTGAAGTTACTTGCAGATTAGGGATGGCAGGTTTTGATAAAAAACTTGGTAACTCCGTATTTTTTGAACGCGGTTTTCATGCAACATCAATTTGCGGAACCTTAGGTTCTGCAGTAGCTGCAGCGATGCTGATGAAAATGAATGCTGACGAAATTACTTCTGCCATAGGAATTTCGGCGAGTATGGGATCTGGCTTACTTGAAGCTAACCGCACAGGTGGAACAGTAAAGAGAATGCACTGTGGTTGGGCGGCACATGGCGGCGTTGTGGCTGCAGAACTTGCAAAGGGCGGACTGACTGGGCCACCAACTGTCATTGAAGGTCGCTTTGGATTTATGCAAGCTTATTGTGGCGACCAAGTAAATCTTGATGAGATCACAGATGGATTAGGAACTTCTTGGGTACTTCCAGATCTTTTCTTTAAGCCATACCCATGTAACCACTTCACACATACTGGAATTGATGCAGCTCGCGCTTTAAAGGCAAAGGGCGTAACTCCAGATCAAATCGTAAGCATCGATCTTGGTGTTCCTTCTCCAGTTCTGCGAACAATTGCAGAACCAAGAGAGTCAAAAATTAAACCAGAATCCGGATATCACGCTGCATTTAGTGGTCCCTTTACAGTTGCTGCAGCGTTCTATCGCGACAATGGTTTGGGATTATTTCATGAAGACTTTGAAGATGAATCCGCACATGATCCAGAGATTCTTGCACTGGCAGCAAAAGTGAATGTGAATGCCAGCGCGGAATGTGATGCGATATTTCCATTTCAATTCCCAGCTGTCTTGACTGCGCATTTAAATGATGGAACAACTGTGACGGAGAAGGTTCTAGTAAACCGTGGGGGCCCTCAAAATCCCCTAACAGATGATGAGCTGGCTTTGAAGTTTGAATCCAATGTCAGAGCCAGTCTCAATCAAGATAAAGCGCGTGAGGTTGCACACACAATTTTTGACTTTGCCACAAACAAAACCTCTTTGGCTGATTTGGCTTCACTACTTGAACGGGTTTAAAAAGACTCCAAAAAGTTATAAACCTGAACCGCTTCCGTGATTGATTCTCAGTCAGTTGCCTCTTGTAACCCATGTAACCATGTCTTAAACTTTCGGATCTATCCACCTCACGAAAAATCAAGGGAGATTCGGCAATGGCTTCATACGATCTTATTATTAAGAATTCTCTAGTTGTTTTACATGATCAAGAGAAGCCATTAGCCGTTGATATTGCAATCAAAGATGGAAAGATCGCGAAGTTAGAAGCCAATATTGATTCATCACAGGCAAATGAAACTGTTGATGCGGGAGGAAAGCTTGCATTTCCTGGAGTAGTAGATGCTCACCAACACTGGGGTATTTACAACCCACTAGACATCGACACAGCATCGGAGAGTAAAGCCTGCGCACAAGGTGGAGTTACAACAGCCATTTCATACATGCGAACTGGTCAATATTATTTAAATAAAGGTGGAGCGTATAAAGATTTTTATCCAGAGGTTTTGGAAAAAGCATCAGGCAAAGCTTATGTGGATTACGCATTTCACCTGGCACCACTTACATCAGAACACATTGGTGAGATTCCAGAGTTAATCAGTAAATTTGGTGTTAACTCTTTCAAGATTTTTATGTTCTACGGCAGCTACGGCTTACATGGTCGTTCAACTTCACAGAATGAATTTTTAATGATTCCTGAAGGCGAGCGATACGACGTTGCGCACTTTGAATTTGTCATGCGCGCAATTCAAAAGGCCAGAAAAGAGATGCCAAAGGTTGCAGACAGCATCTCACTTTCTCTGCACTGTGAAACAGCAGAGATCATGACTGCATACACAAAGATGGTTGAAGAGTCAGGCCGACCAAAAGATCTTGAGGCCTACCACCTTTCTCGTCCACCACACTCTGAGGGTCTTGCAATCACCATCGCTTCATACTTGGCACACGAAACTGAGTTGCCAAACATCAACTTGCTACACCTAACATCTTTTAAAGCTATTGATGCTGCAATGAAGATGACCTTGGCCTTCCCTCACGTTAATTTCCGCCGTGAAGTCACGATTGGCCACTTACTTGCTGACATTAAGAACTCAAAGGGAATTGGTGGCAAGGTAAATCCTCCACTTCGTCCAAGAGAAGATGTTGAAGCGTTGTGGGAGCACCTACTTGCAGGCAATATTGACTGGGTTGCAAGTGATCACGCTTGCTGTCGAGAAGAGACAAAGTTTGGCACTCCAAAGGAAGATGTCTTCGTTGCCAAATCTGGTTTCGGCGGCGCAGAGTATTTGTTGGCAGGTCTTGTGAGTGAAACTAAGACAAGAAAATTGAGCTACCAAAAGATTGCACAGTTAACTGCATGGAACTCAGCCCAGCGCTTTGGTCTAAACAATAAAGGTGCAATTGCTGTTGGTTTTGACGCAGATATTGCCTTGGTTGATCCCAATGCTTCATATGTTGTAAAGGCAGATGAATCACTGTCTGAGCAGGAATACACCCCGTTTGAAGGTTTCACTATCAATGCAAAAGTCACAGATACTTGGCTACGTGGTAAGAAGATTTTTGCTGATGGCAACGTTATTGGTGCACCTATGGGTCAATACCAATCACGACCAACTTCTAAGTAAGAATTGTTAGAGGAAAGATGATGCTCGAAATAGGAGGTTCAAATGCGTGACATAGAAGAAATGTTGACTCTAGATGAACGTTCCAGTGCAGATTTTATTCTTTCTCTGCGCAAAAGATGGGCCGATACTGTCTATCCGGCTTTTGTAGAAGAGTTCAATAACTCTGGCAAAAAGATTAAAACCCCTCAAGAGGGAGAGATCACTCTAAAAACAATGGGTCTTTATCCTTGGTTTAGTCACTTAGAGCGCATCGGTCAAAAAATGATGTGGAGATTGGGTAGCGACGTTGTCTTTAGATGCAGTGACGAACTGCTGGAGCAACTGAACTCTGCTCCACAAAAGGCTTCTGCGCAGTTAGAGCTAGACCCAACACTAGAGCTTCCTGAGTACTACACAGAGACTGATATACACATGCAGCCAGGAAGTTTTTACTCTAATGATCTCTCTGGGTATGTGTATCAATTTGGCGCACGCATAGTTATGTTGCGAGATAACGATGGATATAAATTCCATAAGTTATTTGCACAAACCGCTCTACCGGACTTGCCTGCAAAACCACGAGTAGTTGATGTCGCGTGTGGCTTTGGCAAGAGCACACGTCCCTTAGTTTCTCGATATCCAGATGCAGAAGTAATTGGTGTTGATTTAGCAGCCCCTGGACTTAAGTTGGCACACGCAGAGGCTGCAGCCGATGGCGTCAATATTCAATTTAAACAACAAGATGGCCGAAAAATTGGATTACCAGATGGTTCAGTTGATTTGGTAACGGGCACAATGATTTTGCATGAAATGCCATCCGAGGCAATTGTTGAAACCGTTAAAGAAGCAACAAGATTGCTAAAGCCTGGTGGAGTAATTCGATTCTTAGAGTTTCAGCCAACGGGTGATCCAGTTCGTGATGCAACCGTTTATGAACATGCAGAACGAAATAATGAACCATACTTCCGAGCACTGTTTGCAACCGACCTAATTGAGGTGTGTGAAAAGTTGGGACTCAAAGATGCTAAGTGGGTTGCATTTGATGAGCGTGCGGAGGGACTTCGTCCACAAGGTTGGCCAACACGATCTGATTGGCATTTCCCATGGTGTGTATTGCAAGCAACGAAGGTGGCCTAATGAGTGCAGAGTTTGATTTCTTTGGCAATCAACAAGTTTCAAAGTTATTTGATCTTGTTCTAGAACTTGGCATGGATCTTCACGTCACAACTACTCGTCTTAGAGCTTTGGAAATGATGTTGGTTCGAAAAGGTGAATTAACTGCCGATCAACTAGATGGTTTTGTTCCAACTGGGGCCGAAAAACAGATCTTGGATTCAAAGCGAGATGAATTCATGGCTAGATTAATGCGCATCATTACTGAGTCTGGTCCATCAGAGCACCCACTGCGCGAACAATGGGATGCAGCGATCGCACAGCGCAATTTGAATAAGTAACATAGTTGAAATTAAAAGCCAGAAGGGCCGGACTGTTGAGTCCGGCCCTTCTGGTTATTTCTTTTAGTCTTTGATTACTTAATCAGTGCAATCTGAGCCTTTGCTTTTGTATACAAAGGACCTGTGATCTTTGAGAAGCCAGTCTGAGGGAATTTAACTGGGCATTGCTCAAGAAGATATGTAAACCATGCAGCAACGTCTGCCTGCTTTTCTGCGTTCTTCTTTGAAGCCGCTGGATAGGCCAGACCGTAAGAAGCTGTTCCAAGTGAGTATGCACCTGGAATCTTCTTCTTGAAATCTACTGTGAGAGTTCCGTTGGCATTAATATTTCCACCACCCAAGAAAGCAGAAGTTCCTGCAGCTGTTGGTTCAACAAACTCACCAGCTGTGTTTTGCACGAACGCTGAAGGAAGCTTGTTTGCGAGTGCAAAATTAAGCTCACCGTAACCAATAGATCCATCTCTACCTGCAACACCAGCTGCTACTGCAGCTGAACCTGATTGACCTTGGAAGTTAAATTGACCGGCAATTGATTTTGGTGTTGATGCAGTAAATGTTGGAGCACCTGGCTTTGTCCAGATAGTTGGCGCAGTTCCATGTAGGAACTTTCCAAAGTTTTCTGTAGTTCCAGATCCATCTGTGCGATACCAGACTGTGATTGCTGTCTGAGGTAGTGCATAGTCGATTACCTTTGTTGTGTATCGCAATACTTTTGGATTTCCTTTTGCATCAAGAACTGGCACAGTGTTTGTGACGCTCTTTCCTTTAACCTTTGTTGTGACTTTCTTAGTTGCATAAACAGGAGTCTTTACTGTGCGTGTGTTGTCTTTATCAATTGCTGGATCATTCCAAACAGTGATCTCTCCACTGAAGATTCCTGCAATAGTCTTTGGTGAAAGGTATAGGCCTTCTTTAATTCCCTTTACGTTATACATAAGTGAAATTGGAGCGGCAAAAATAGGAGCGTAGATAATGTTTGCTGGTTCTCCAGAAGAATATGGAGCATCTGATCCAGCGAAATCTACAAGATTTCCGGCTGAAAAGTCTGTGCGACCTTTACTAGAGCCTCCACCTGGGTAGTTAACAATATTTTGAGTTGCTGCAGTGAAGTCACCTTTGCAAGCATCAATAAGTGGAGCTGCAAATGTTGCACCACTTCCATTAATTGTTCCAGCTGCAGAGGCTGGTGATGTTCCTGCAATGAGTGCGGTAACAGTTAGCAGCGATACTGCCAAACTTAAACGTGATTTCATTTTTTCCCCCATTTAAATAGCGTCTTACTTAGGCGCTCAAGGGAAATCTATGGTTCTAGCCCTAACTAGGGCCAAACTACAAACTAACGATGTCCAACAACAAAGCAAACTTTAGGTGAACAGATTTAGCCGAAACGACCTGTTACGTAATCTTCGGTTCGCTTGTCTTTAGGGTTGCTAAAGATTTGAGAGGTTGGAGCTGACTCAATCAACTGTCCTGGACCACCATCTGAGAGGAAAAAGCCGGTGTAATCAGATACACGGGCTGCTTGCTGCATATTGTGAGTCACGATCACGATCGTCATAGTCTCTGAGAGTTCGCGAATTGTCTCTTCAATTCGAAGAGTAGATCCTGGATCTAGAGCAGAACATGGTTCATCCATCAGCAATACCTGCGGCTTAACAGCAAGTGAGCGAGCGATACACAGACGCTGTTGCTGGCCCCCAGAGAGTGTGCCGCCATATTGATCTAGGCGATCCTTCACTTCACTCCACAACCCGGCACGCACGAGGCAGTCTTCCAATAACTCATCTGAGTTGTTGATTTTGATCTGAGCTAACTTCAGACCTGAAAGAACATTCTCTTTGATAGTCATAGATGGGAATGGATTTGGCTTCTGGAAAACCATTCCAATACCTAAGCGAATCTTTGTTACATCGACTCCTGAACGATAGATGTCTTTCCCATCTAGGAGTACTTCCCCGGCCATTGCAGCCGTAGGGATAAATTCATGCATTCGGTTAAGAATGCGAATGAAAGTGGATTTACCGCAGCCTGAAGGTCCGATTAATGCGGTAACTGTGCCTGAATAAAAATCTAGTGAGATGTCAGAGAGAACGTGTTTTTGACCAAACCAGGCATGAATACTGCGTGCCTCTAGTCCAACACCTTGTGACGATGTTTCAGAAGATCTCGCAGAAGCAACCGATGCTAACGAGTTCACTTTGATCTGAGACATTACTTTTCCCCTTTGTTTTTCATTGTTAGCCTAATTAACCCTATTTACCCTTTTTTATTTCCAAGTAAGCGTGTCAATGTAAAGAAAATCATTACAACGACCATAAGTACAAAAATTCCTGTCCAAGCACGGGCAATTGCAGTTTCTGTTCCTAGGCCGAAATTTTTCCAAATATAGAAGGGAAGCGCCGAGTTATTGCCGCTAAATGGATTCCAGTTCATCGCATCATTGCCGCCAATAGTTAGAAGCAAGGGCGCAGTCTCTCCAGCAACTCTCGCTACTCCCAAAATTACTGCGGTGATTAGTCCGCTTCTTGCTGCAGGAATTACCACCAGTGCAACTGTTTTCCATTGCGTTGCACCGAGTGCTAGCCCTGCTTCACGCAAATCAGTAGGAATCAATTTCAAAACCTCTTCAGCTGTACGGGCA
>JBIIGW010000075.1:0-4847 GCA_044236295.1 Candidatus Planktophila sp. | reverse complement strand
AGAGCCTGCAGCAGTTGTGTAGGTTCCACCAAAAGAAATCATCCAAACGGCATAAATGAAAAGTCCTGCAACAATTGATGGGACACCACTCATTGCCTGTACAAAGAAGCGAACAACTCCTGCTGCTTTGCCATTTACTTCTGTCAGATACAAAGCAGTTAAAAGTCCGATTGGAATACTTACAACTGTTGCAAGAGCAACTACATAGAGCGAACCAACAAGGGCGTGCAAAAGTCCGCCTTCATTAAGTGGTGCATCAGATGATGTAACAGACATGTCATTAAAAAAGATTCCGAGTGAGAGTCCCGGGGCACCCTTTCGAATAATCTCAAAGATTATGGACACAACAGGCAGAAGCACAAAGGCTGCAAGGAAATAAATAATGATGGTTGATACTGAGTTGGCAGCGGCTTTGCGGTCTTGGCGAATCCAACTAATTGTTGACGCAACAACAATTGAAACTGCGATGAAAGTAGCGATCAAACCTAGTGCGCCAGCTAATGGAGCAACTGCAACCACAATCAAACTAGCGACTACAGCGGTGATTGCACCCAGCAAATCTGGCAACAACTGCTTAGGTGTTGGCTTCCAAGGCTTAATTGGCTTTGGTATAGATGCGCCATCTGGCAATGGTTGCTGTGGCTTATTACCAATCAAAGTACTCATCCCTTACGAACCGTTCTGTTAATAATCACATTAGCAATCAGGTTAACTAACAGCGTTACAACAAAGAGGACAAAGCCTGCGGCCATAAGGGCCTTTAGCTCTGGAGCATTTGCTTCACCAAATTTATTCACGATTAGGGATGCAACTGAACCGCCGGCGCTAAGTAGAATCTCTGGTCTAATGTCATAAACCAAGTTAAGAACTGTGTAAACGGCAACCGTCTCACCCAACGCACGACCAAGGCCAAGCATTGCGCCACCAATTACTCCACCTTTTCCATATGGAATAACTACAGCGCGAATCATTGACCATCTGGTTGCACCAAGTGCGTATGCGGCTTGAATTCGATCTAATGGCGTTTGTGCAAAAACTTCACGAGAAATTGATGTGATAATCGGGATAATCATGATTGCTAGAACAAGTCCTGCAATAAATGGTGATCTAGTAAAAAAATCTCCAGGCATAGAAAAAATTGGAATAAATCCTAAGTACTTATTGATCAGCCTTGCCCATTCTTCTGCCTGAGGCATCAAAATAAAATATCCCCAAACACCAAAAACGATCGATGGAATAGCAGCCATAATGTCTACAACCAACACCATTGGCTTTTTAATCCACTCGGGTGCGTAGTAAGAAAGAAATAACGCTGTTCCAAAAGCTAGTGGAAAACCAAAAAATAGACCGATAAAGCTAATTACGAGCGTTCCGTAAAGCATGGCGCCAATTCCATAGGATGCTTCAGTAGCGTTTTCAATACTTTCTGGAACCCAATCAAAAGATGTTACAAAACTTAATCCTTCAGATCTAAAAACGCCAAAACCGTTGTACAAAAGAAAAAGTGAGATTAAACCAAGAACAACAAGTGAGATGAATCCACCGGTACTAACTACTCCCCTAAAAACCCGATCTGAAAATCGAGGTTCGGTTGTAATCTCACGTGGTTTGGGTACCTGTGTGGGGGCCGGATTTTCAGCGATGCTCACAGGATGATCATGCCCGTTCGCCAGCAATGTGAGGCAGAGGAAAAGTGAACAGAAGGTTAACGAAGCATGAAGAAAGCCAGAAACAGGCTCAGATCAACAGTTGATGGGACGCTTCTACTGGGCTACGGGTCCACCCTTGGTGGCCGCAATTTCATCCAAAATCTCCATGACGCAAATAGTTTCGCTCATCGGCAGAATCCAACTTGGTTCACCCGCAATTCGCGATCCAAAGTTTTCAACCATGAGCTGATATGGATCAACAGCAGCAAACTTTTCTATCGTCTCCCCGACCTTTAGCACACTTTGATTTCTATAAGAAGTGAAAGCATCGTTGCCAATGTTTTCAATTGTTGCCAAAGAACCAGCCACAACTAATTTCTGTTCTTCTACACGTTCAAAGGAAGTAAGGGCATGGGCGGTGATTGAGCTATTAATTGTTGCATCTACTCGAGTCGTCATGTCAACGCCGGTTGGTGCAGTATTTCTCTCAACAGAGTCAATAGCCATTGTGAAATCACCGTTAGTGAGCGCAGAAAACGCATGAAGCGGATATGGTCCGACATCAAACAAACTTCCACCACCCATCTCTGGAATTAAACGATAATTTCCTTCAAGTGAGCCCGGAAACGTAAATGATGCGTCAATTGAATTAATTTCACCGATTGCGCCACTGTTCACAAGTTCAACCATACGAATAAACCGTGGATGCCATCGTGTCCACACTGCTTCAACCAAAAGTCGATCATTTGCTTGTGCCGCATCTGCCATCAATCTGGCTTCGTTTGCATTCATCGCTATTGGTTTTTCACAGAGCACATGCTTTCCGGCATTTAGTGCTTTGATACTCCATTGACAGTGTTGATCATTTGCCAGTGAAATGTAAACAGCATCGACATCTTGATCATCTAAAAGATCTTGATATGTTAAATGGACCTTTGCTGGTTCTAAAGACTGAGAGCGAGCTACATCTCTACTTGCAACTGCAAACAAAGTGGCATTCTTTGCGCTAGATACAGCAGGTGCTAATGCTTTTGTTGCTATGTAGCCGGCACCGATGAAGCCCCAGCGAATGCTCATGATCTCAGTAGCTTCGGCACAACGGGTAAACCATTAACCAACGCAGATTCCTCCGCAGCCTGCATAATCGCAACCACATCGCGAGACTGTTCGGCTGTCACAGACATTTGTTTGCCTTCATTAATTCGAGCTACTAATGATTCATGGAATGTGTAAGGCTTCACATTTTTAAGTGGAATAGATTCAACTGTGCCATCTACTCTGTGAATAGATATCTTGGCTGGATGATCAGCAACTGAGCCGCCTGCGCTCGTATCCCAATCCCCCACTATGGAACCCTTTGTTCCCAGAATAAAGAATTTGGGTTTGCGAGCAGCAGCAAGGTCGGAGTTGGTAAAGATCGCTTGAACCCCATCAGTAAAGGTCAGAGTTACTTGAGCATGGTCTGCATTTGTTACGTGATCCCATACTCGCTTTTGGTTAAGCCCATTTACATACTGAAGCGGTGAAGAAATCACTGCCAAGATTTGATCAATAAAGTGGCTACCCCAGTCAAAGATCGCACCACCTGAGACGGCTACATCTGAGTGCCAATATGAACAAGGTTTGGAATAACCACCCACGAATGCTTCGTATGAAAAGACTTCGCCAATCTCGCCAGATTCGATGAGAGATTTGATCGTTACAAAGTCTGCATCAAAGCGGCGATTTTGATAAACAACGAGCAAAAGCTGTGATGCATCAGCGATGGCCATTAACTCATCACACTCTTCGGTTGTCAGAGCCATTGGTTTTTCTAGTACAACATTTATTCCGCGTGTTAAAGCTTCTTTAGCCCAATAAAAATGTGAGTTAGGTGGTGTTGATACAACCACAAGATCAATGTTTCCAGAGTCAAGCATTGTTTGTGCATCATTAAAACCTTTAGCATTTGGGGCGATTTGAAGCGCTGCTTCTACTCGCTCTGGATTGGTGTCACAAACGGCAGAGAGAACCATCCCGGGTGTTGAGAGCAAAGCTTTGTTGTGTTCATCACCAATTGCGCCATAGGCCAACAGCGCCGTTCTAATATCTGCTTTAGACAATCCGAATGCTCCTCATGTTTTTTTAACCTGCGCAAGGTTACCTGTGTAGTGAACAAGATGCGCGGTAGAACTGTTTTTGTTGACCATGGGCTCAGTCAAAGATTGGACCGACGGTCCTTGAACGCTTGATCTCAAAAAAACCAGGATAAGAAGCAGAAAGGACTACTCCGTCCCATAGTTTTCCTGCCTCTTCACCTTTAGGTGCAGGAGAAATAACTGGACCAAAAAATCCAATCCCGTTGATAGCAATAATTGGAGTTCCTACATCATCGCCAACAAGTTTTATTCCACGTTCATGACTTTGAATGATCTCTTTATCCCAATCCGAGTTATTCATCTCCAGGGCATGTTTTGTATCTACGCCGATCTCTTTGAGGCAATCATTTAAAAACTCCTGCGAAACGTTCTCTTTTTTGACGTGGATACGAGTGCTAATCGCTGTATACAGCGGCAGAGTTTTCTCCTTACCGTACTGATTTTCAACCGCTTTAATGACGCGAGCACAGGACCATGAGCTGGCAAAAATAGCTTTGTATTTTTCTGGCATCTCACGATCTTTGTTCAAGTGTGGCAAACTAAAAATATTCCAAGTGATCTCGATGTCGCGAATTTTTTCAACCTCTAGGATCCATCTAGATGTAATGAAAGCCCAAGGGCACATTGGATCAAACCAAAATTCAGCTTTCGTCTGCATGTGCCGATTCTACTGCTCAAAAATCTATGTAATTTTCAGTTAGGACAAGCAGGCGGGATTCATATTTGCGAAAGGTGTCCCAGTGGCTACATTTGGTAGCCTTGAACTATGAATCTTTCAATTCGGCCAGTTGAGCTACGTGATAAAGAGCGTTGGCTCGAACTTTGGAAGGGCTATCTAACTTTCTACAAGACAGAGTTCTCAGCAGATAAGACTGAAGTTACGTGGAAACGATTACTTGATCCCAACTTTAATCTTTACTGTCTACTGGCCGAACGTGAAGGTCAGATTATGGGTATGACAACTTTTAACTTTCAAAATTCAACGTGGTCAGAAAATGGGCAGTGCCTGTTGGAGGACCTATTCGTTGATGAAACAATTCGTGGCCAGGGAACAGGGCGA
>JBIIGW010000017.1:0-12766 GCA_044236295.1 Candidatus Planktophila sp. | reverse complement strand
ATGATAAAAATGAGATCGAAGAAGAACGCCGATTGGCATATGTTGGTTTAACTCGCGCGCGAGAAAGACTTTATATTTCACGAGCGGAGTATCGATCAACGTGGGGAGCCCCAAATTACAATCCACCATCTCGCTTCCTTGATGAAATTCCAGAAGATGTGATCGTTTGGCGCAATCAATCATCAGATTCACTCATCTCATCAATGACAAAAAAATCTAGGGCTGCAACTGCTCCTCCACCAAGGGCGACAGGAAAGAAGAGCATGGCGATGGAGTTGGCTGTTGGTGAGCGTGTGTCACATGACACATTCGGATTAGGTACAGTTGTCGCAGTTGCAGGAGCAGGTGAGAAAGCAGAAGCGACAATTAATTTCGGTCAATACGGAGAGAAGCGTTTACTTCTGCGATATGCACCTGTTGAGAAGCTCTAAGATTAGACAGCACCAACTGATTTGCCCATTACAACTGATTGGAAGATTTAGTGGATCTTTTTGAATACCAAGCCCGCGATATTTTTGAAAAGCATGGCGTTCCGGTTCTAGCCGCAGCGATTGCAACAACTGCTGATGAAGCAGAAAAAGCTGCAGAAACTATCGGTGGAAAAGTTGTTGTAAAGGCACAAGTAAAAGTTGGTGGACGCGGAAAAGCCGGTGGAGTAAAGCTAGCCGAAAATCCAAAAGATGCACGTGAGAAAGCTTCCGCAATTCTTGGCATGGACATAAAGGGCCACACGGTTCGCACGGTAATGATTGCAGCAGCTGCGCCAATCGAGGCGGAATACTATTTAGCAATTCTTCTTGATCGATCCAATAGAACCTTTCTTGTCATGGCCTCTGTCTCTGGGGGCATGGACATCGAAGAGGTGGCACACACCGCTCCTGAAAAATTAGCAAAGATTCCAGTATCTGCAGTTGATGGAATTTCTTCGGCAAAAGCAAAAGAGATAGTTGCGGCAGCAAAGTTTCCTGCAGAAGTTGCCGATCAAGTGGCAGAAGTATTACTTAAACTTTGGGAAGTTTTCCAAAGTGAGGATGCAACTCTGGTTGAAGTTAATCCTTTAGTGAAAACATCTGATGGAAAGATCATTGCTTTAGATGGCAAGGTTACTCTCGATGAAAATGCAGACTTTAGACAACCTGATCATCAAGGTTTAGTTGATGAGGCTGGAGAAAATCCACTCGAGGCAGCTGCAAAAGAAAAGGGACTTAACTACGTCAAACTAGAAGGTGAAGTAGGAATTATCGGCAATGGTGCAGGTTTAGTGATGAGCACATTAGATGTTGTTGCATATGCCGGTGAAAAACACGGTGGAGTGCGACCAGCAAACTTCCTAGATATTGGTGGTGGAGCTTCCGCTCAGATTATGGCCGATGGACTTTCAATAATTCTCGGTGACAAAGATGTGAAGAGTGTTTTCGTCAATGTTTTTGGAGGAATTACCGCCTGTGATTCAGTTGCAAATGGAATTGTTCAGGCGCTTGAATTACTTGGTCCAAAAGCAACTAAACCAATTGTTGTTCGCCTAGATGGAAATAACGTTGTAGAAGGTCGTGCAATTCTTAAAGCCGCAGGCCACCCTCTTGTAGAACAAGCTGACACTATGGATGGCGCAGCTAATCGTGCTGCAGAATTGGCGGCAAAGTAATGACAATTTTTATCAACGAATCAAGCAAAGTAATTGTCCAAGGCATGACTGGTTCGGAAGGCACAAAGCACACCAGAAGAATGTTGATCTCTGGCACCAATATTGTTGGTGGAGTAACGCCAGGAAAAGGTGGCCAAGTTGTAGAAATTGAAGGCCATAATCTGCCTGTCTTTAACACTGTGGCAGAGGCCATGGCGGCAACTGGTGCAAATGTTTCCGTTATCTTTGTTCCACCTAAATTTGCCAAGGCTGCAGTAATTGATGCGATTAATGCCAAAATGCCATTAGCAGTTGTTATAACTGAAGGAATTCCAGTTCATGACACTGCAAGCTTTTATACATACGCACAAACTGTGGGAACAACACAGATTATTGGGCCAAACTGTCCTGGTTTGATTAGTCCAGGAAAATCAAATGTTGGAATTATTCCTGCAGACATTACCGGCGCAGGACCAATTGGTCTTGTCTCAAAATCAGGAACTTTGACTTATCAAATGATGTACGAGCTACGTGACATTGGATTTAGCACCGCAGTTGGAATTGGTGGCGATCCAGTAATTGGCACAACACATATTGATTGCTTACGTGCATTCCAAGATGATCCTAAGACAGAGGCGATCGTAATGATCGGTGAAATTGGTGGAGATGCCGAAGAGCGAGCAGCTGCATTTATTTCTGAGTATGTAACAAAGCCTGTCGTTGGATATATCGCTGGCTTTACTGCGCCAGAAGGAAAAACAATGGGACATGCCGGCGCAATAGTTTCTGGTTCATCTGGAACTGCACAAGGCAAAAAAGATGCACTAGAAGCAGCTGGAGTAAAAGTGGGTCAAACTCCTAGCGAGACAGCCCGGTTGTTACGGGCATTAATGGGTCGATAACAATGGTGTTGCGCGTACTTGGAGCAGCGTTTCCCCAAGTTTTGCGCAGCATTGCATGGTTATTACTTCCAATTTCCTTTATTGCACTTATTGCTTGGTCGACTGCAGGAAGTTCAACTGGAAACACAGGCGATCCTCTTCGTGCAGCTTTATGGATTTGGATTGGTGCCCATCAAATACCATTTGATTTAACTTTGGGATCATCGGAATTGGCAGGTCATCTTTCATATCTACCTTTGGGGGCTTTAGTTTTTCCGATTCTTGCTATTCGAAATGGAATTTCTCGCACTGTAGATCGCCTTGATGGAGATACATCTTTGATCGCCCCAGCCAGAGTTGCATTCTCAATTCTCTATACAATTTTTGCCCTACTGGCTTCAATTTTTTCAAAAACCGATGAAGTAATTCCGGTTTGGTATTTTGCGCTGATATACGTACTTCCATTCACGCTCATCACATCTGCAACAGTTGCTCGTCGAACTTCACTCGGGCAGGGATTTTTATTTGGATCCCGCATTATTTCTCTCTTACTCGGGATGAGTGCTATCGCACTTGGTATCGCACTGTTGATCAATTTAGATCTAGTCAGGAATCTAACATTAGTACTTCAGCCTGGAATCTTTGGTGGCTCCCTTCTCCTACTGCTTAACATTCTGTATCTTCCCAACGCGATTGTTGCAACACTGTCGTATTTTTCTGGAGTGGGTTTTGCCGTGGGGTCACAAACGATTGTTTCTCCAATCTCTTTCGATTTAGATAAAATCCCAGCAATGCCAATTTTAGGAGCCTTGCCTAAAAATGAATCCTTAATTTCACTACTCGGCGTGGCAGTCATTGTCTTTGCAGGTGCATTACTTGTGACATGGACGGTAGATCTTAAGCAGAAAGTTTTAACACAAAGTTTGATTGTGGCGATTTTGATATCGGCTTTTATAGGCTATTCCGCAAGTGGAGCTTTAATTACCGAAGCAATGTCGGCAGTTGGAACATCACCATGGAAATTCACCACCGCAATCACTCTTCAACTGGGATTGGGGGCTCTCTTAGCAATCTACGTACCTAGATTGTTTAAACGGAGTTGAGAAACCTTGGATCGGAAAATAGCATGAGAAAAACGGTTCTAGATGCCACAAAAGCCGTTGAGTTAGCCAGGTACATCAGAGTTGTTCGACATTTCTCACGCGTCTGAGTCGATACGATAGTGCCATGAGCGCACAGTTATTAGATGGCAAGGCGTTAGCTGCCACGATCAAAGCCGATCTTTCTAAGCGCGTATCGAAGTTAAATTCAGAAGGTGTTTTTCCAGGTCTAGCAACAATTTTGGTGGGCGAAGATCCCGGTTCTCTTTCTTATGTCTCAGGAAAACATCGTGATTGCGAAGAAGTTGGTATTAAATCCATACGTATCGATCTACCGGCCAATGCAACTGAAAGAGATGTTCTTGCCGCAATTTCTGATTTAAATAACTCAAAAGAGTGCACAGGATTCATTGTTCAACTGCCATTGCCAACTGGGATTAACACACAAAAAACTCTAGAAGCGATCGATCCAAAAAAGGATGCTGATGGATTACACCCACTTAATCTGGGGCGTTTAGTTGCAGGTTTTGATGGCCCAATTCCATGTACACCTCGAGCAATTGTTGAACTTCTTGATCATTATTCAATCCCGACGCAAGGTGCAAAGATCACGGTAATTGGTCGGGGTATCACAGTTGGTCGTCCACTTGGACTTTTACTTACTCGTAAAAAAGAAAATGCAACAGTTACTCTCACTCATACAGGAACGAAAGACTTAAGTATGCACACTCAATCAGCTGACATCGTGATTGCCGCAATTGGACAGGCAAATTTTCTTAAGGCCGAGATGATTAAAGAAGGCGCAGTTGTTATTGATGTTGGAATTTCGCGGCTTCAATCTGGATTAGTCGGTGATATTGATCCGAGTGCAATTGCGAAATCTTCTTTTTTTGCACCTATGCCAGGAGGTGTGGGGCCAATGACTCGCGCAATGCTCTTGAAGAACGTGGTTGATGCATGCAGTTAAATGAACGTCTCATTTCAATCTTGAGTTACGGCGCCGTCACCTTGGGTGTAGCTCTTGGAGCCTTTGGAATAGTGCGAGGCGGATCACTATTTATCGCCCTTGGTACGGCGGGCATTGCACTTAAATCCCGGAATTTTCGAACTCTTGAGTTTTATATTCCGCTTGCAATCGCTATCGCGCTATTTGTTGTGGCAATTGCACTTCCTCGCGGGCGGTAGAGTTCACCCATTCGCAGATTCACACGAACGGGGTCAGGATGGCTGGGAAAGTCACAGTAGTCGGTGCAGGATTTTATGGTTCAACAACAGCTCTTCGTTTAGCTGAGTACGACATTTTCGACACCGTTGTTTTGACGGATATTCTTGACGGTAAGTCAGAAGGTTTGGCTTTAGATATGAATCAATCTCGCTCAATCGAAGGATTTGAAACCAAGATCATTGGAGCGACAACTACTCCCGAAGGTGCTGGTTATGAAGCAACAGCAAACTCAGATGTTGTAGTAGTTACAGCAGGTCTTCCCCGTAAACCTGGCATGAGTCGCATGGATTTAATTGGAGTAAACGCTGGAATCGTTCGTGGGGTCGCAGAAAATATTGCAAAGCACTCACCAAATGCCGTCATCATTGTGGTTTCAAATCCACTAGATGAAATGACAGCCCTTGCTCAGATCGCAACAAAGTTTCCAAAAAATCGTGTAATGGGTCAAGCTGGAATGTTGGATACAGCACGCTTTACAAATTTTGTTGCAGAAAAACTTGGGGTAAAAGTCAGCGCGGTTAAGACTTTAACCTTGGGTTCACACGGTGACACCATGGTTCCAGTGCCAAGTCGTTGCACAGTTAACGGTAAGCAACTCTCAGAGCTACTTTCAGAAAGTGAGATCGCAGAACTGGTTGATCGCACACGCAATGGTGGAGCAGAAGTTGTTGCACTGTTAAAAACTGGCTCTGCTTATTACGCACCATCTGCGGCCGCTGCGCGAATGGCAAAAGCTGTGATTGAAGATTCAGGCGCGGTAATGCCAGTGTGTGCATGGGTTGATGGAGAGTATGGAATTTCCGGTGTTTATCTTGGAGTTGAAGCACAAATCGGTCGCAGCGGTGTTGTAAAAATCGTAGAAGGATCACTAACAGATTCTGAAATTGCAGCGTTAAAAGAGGCAGCCGAGGCTGTTCGTGCAAAGCAAGCAGATGTTCAGACCCTGTAAGAAACTATAAAAGAATTTAAGACAGGCACGAAAAGCAAGAGCAAAAGTATGAAAATACTTTGATGAGACGAAGAGAATATTAAGGAGCAAAAATGTCCAAGATTAAAGTTACAGGTACCGTCGTTGAATTAGATGGCGATGAGATGACTCGAATCATCTGGCAATTTATTAAGGACTCACTCATATTGCCTTACTTGGATGTAAATCTTGAGTACTACGACTTGGGTATGGAAAATCGCGATGCAACCGATGATCAGGTAACAATTGATTCAGCTCGGGCTATTCAAAAGCATGGCGTTGGTATCAAGTGCGCAACAATCACACCTGATGAGGCACGTGTTGAAGAGTTTGGTCTCAAGAAGATGTGGAAGTCACCAAATGGAACAATCCGAAACATTCTTGGTGGCGTTATTTTCCGTGAACCAATCATCATTAGTAACGTTCCACGATTAGTTCCCCACTGGTCAAAACCAATTGTTATCGGCCGTCACGCATTTGGAGATCAATATCGTGCTACTGATTTCAAAGTTCCCGGTCCAGGAAAGCTAACAATTTCATTTGTGCCAGAAGATGGTTCTGCTCCAACTACTCATGAAGTTTTCAACTTTGAATCCTCAGGTGTAGCTATGGCTATGTATAACGTTGACGATTCAATTCGTGACTTTGCTCGAGCGTCACTTAACTATGGGTTACTGCGAAAGTTCCCTGTCTACCTTTCAACGAAGAACACAATTCTTAAGGCTTATGACGGTCGTTTCAAAGATATCTTTGAAGAGATCTTCCAAGCCGAATTCAAAGCTAAATTTGATGCTGCAGGCATTTGGTATGAACACCGACTCATCGATGACATGGTTGCCATGTCACTTCGCTTAGAAGGCGGTTATGTGTGGGCATGTAAGAACTACGACGGCGATGTTCAATCTGACACAGTTGCACAAGGTTATGGCTCATTAGGTTTGATGACTTCGGTTTTGATGACTCCTGATGGAAAGATCTGCGAATCTGAGGCAGCACATGGAACTGTTACTCGTCACTATCGCGATCATCAAGCAGGTAAAGCAACCTCAACAAATCCAATCGCTTCAATTTTTGCGTGGACTCAAGGCTTGGCACACAGAGCGTTACTTGATAACAACTCTGAGTTAGCAAAGTTCTGTGCAACTCTCGAGCGAGTCTGCATCGAAACTGTGGAGCAAGGAAAAATGACAAAGGATCTTGCACTATTGATCTCTAAGGATGCCCCGTATCAAACGACGCAGGAGTTCTTAAGTTCAATCGATACCAATCTTAAAGTTGCGATGGGCTAAATTCGATTTACAGTAAAAAACCCGCCGAAATCATTCGGCGGGTTTTTTAGTTGAATTAGAGTCGTTCACCTGTTGTGGCATTAAATAAATGAACTGATTCCATCTTTGCCTCTACCGTTATCTTGTCTCCAGGCTTAGGTGGATTTTTTGGATCCCAGCGAACAATTACTTGTGCGCCTTCATCCAATGAATTTGCAAACTTAACGGTTGGATCAGCCGGCTTTCCATACACGAAGGCATCAGAGCCCAGCTCTTCAACAACTTCAACTAACACATGGAAGCCATTTGATGAAGGCTTAAATCCCTCTGGTCTAACCCCCACTGTTACTGAGTTTCCGGCCGATGATGGAACATCAATTGCGAGATCTCCAAGCATAGCTTTTCCATTTAACACAGGAGCATTAAGTAAGTTCATCGCAGGTGATCCAATGAATCCAGCAACAAATGCGTTGATGGGATTATCGTAGAGATTACGCGGTGTATCTACTTGTTGGAGCAAACCATCTTTGAGTACAGCAACGCGATCACCCATCGTCATAGCTTCAACTTGATCGTGTGTTACATAAACAGTTGTGATTCCAAGACGGCGCTGAAGTGCTGCGATCTGTGTGCGAGTTGCAACACGCAACTTTGCATCCAAATTTGAAAGTGGTTCATCCATAAGGAATACCTGAGGTTCACGAACAATTGCGCGACCCATTGCTACACGTTGACGCTGTCCACCAGAAAGCGCTTTTGGTTTGCGATCTAAATATGGTTCTAGATCAAGCAGTTTTGCAGCTTCGCGAACACGTCTGTCACGCTCTTCCTTTGGTGTTCCAGCAATCTTGAGTGCGAAACCCATATTTTCTGCAACACTCATATGTGGATACAACGCATATGACTGGAATACCATTGCGATATCGCGATCTTTTGGTGCAACATTTGTTACATCGCGATCACCGATTAAAATTCTGCCGCCATCAATTTCTTCTAGTCCGGCCAACATACGAAGTGATGTTGATTTACCGCAACCTGATGGTCCGACAAGAACTAAAAACTCACCATCATTAACGGTGAGATTTAACTTGTCGACAGCAGGGGATGTGGTGCCTGGATAGATGCGTGATGCGGCTTCAAAAACTACTGATGCCATGAGATTGCTCTCCTTCTCCGGGCAGGTACGTGCCCGACGGTCCGTGGATGAAGGTGATGACCTTTTGGTCAACGGAGGAAGATTACGGGAATGACCCTTTGTTGGGAAGAGAAAATTTGATCTAAATGCTCAAACACCCACTCTGCGCACGCATCAATTCAACATACTTTCTCAGGTTTGAGGCTGATCGGTAGGTGGGCACACGATGAAGCGAGCATCTCGTATACTTGGACGATAATGGAGCCTGAATCGTTTACTTCACTTCTGTTTGACCTTGGTGTAATCGCCTTACTTATTCTTATTGCATCATTTTTCGTTGCCGCCGAGATAGCTCTTATCTCCATGCGAGATAGCCAGATTAAACAAGTAGCTACTCGCGGAAAGCGTGGCGCTCGCGTTGCAGCCCTTGCACAACACCCCAACAGGTTATTAGCGGCAGTTCAAATCGGTGTAACGGTCAGTGGATTTCTCTCTGCAGCATTAGGTGCAGATCAACTAGGAAACTATGTAATTCCTTGGTTGGAATCACTGGGAATCTCTAATGGTTGGAGTACAACGATTTCACTCATCGGTGTAACTCTTGTGATTGCTTACTTCTCACTTGTATTTGGTGAATTAGTACCAAAGCGCATTGCATATTTTAAGGCAGAAGAGATTGCAATGAAGACAGCGGGAATAATCGATATTGTTGCCCGAATTTTTCGTCCAATTATCTGGCTTCTTTCAAAGTCAACAGATTTTGTTGTCCGAGGATTTGGAGTTGATCCAAAAGAGGCCAGAACTCAGATGTCGGAAGAAGAGTTACTTGATCTTGTAACTGGCCATGCTGCATTAACTGATGAAGAGCGCGATATCGTTGAAGAAGTCTTTAACGCATCAGAGCGCGCTGTCCACGAGGTGATGGTTCCGCGCACTGAAGTTGATTTCATGGACGCATCCCTTACTGTCGGAAAAGCAATCGAGCTAGCAGTCGATAAAGCGCATTCGCGTTATCCAGTTGTTCGAGGTTCATCAGATGAAGTCGTTGGTTTCATTCACGTTCGTGATCTTTTGGACACGTCTCTTGCAACTAAAGGCACAAAAATTGTTGAACTCGTTCGAAACATTATGTACCTACCAGGAACAAAAGGTATTTTGCCCGCTCTCTCTGAAATGCGCACACAAGGTCAACACCTTGCAATTGTTTTAGATGAGTATGGTGGCACCGATGGAATCGTGACTTTGGAAGATCTCGTAGAGGTTTTGATTGGCGATATTCGTGATGAATACGATGACCAGAATCAAGAGGTTGCAATAGAAGACCACGCCGGTGATTTTGAGGTTGATGGACTTATCTCTATTGAGGATTTAATAGAGCAAACACGTCTTGAAATTCCTGAAGGCCCTTATGAAACTGCAAGCGGATTTGTAATGCACTTCTTAGGCAGAATTCCACATGAAAACGATGTAGTTAATGTAAACGGCATCAAAATCAAGGTTTTAACCATGGAAGGCAAACGCGCGGGTCAGTTGTTGATCACTCCCAACACTTCTGTGTGAAAGAATTAGCACCATGACCGATAAAAGAGTTCTCTCAGGTATTCAACCTACAAGCAACTCATTTCATCTTGGCAATTATCTTGGCGCACTCAAGCAGTGGGTGGAGCTACAAGAAGCACATGATGCTTTTTACTGCATAGTTGATCTGCATGCTTTAACTGGTGAGATCGAACCTAAATTATTGCGGGAACGCACCTTAGCTTCTGCTGCGCAGTTGATGGCAATTGGTATCTCTCCTGAAAAATCTACACTTTTTGTTCAGTCACATGTTCCCCAACACAATCAATTGGGCTGGGTAATGGAATGTATTGCCGGTTTTGGTGAAGCAAGTCGTATGGTTCAATTCAAAGACAAGTCATCAAAAGCCGGCGCAGACTCAGCGCGTGTTGGCCTCTTTACATATCCAATGCTTCAAGCAGCGGACATTCTTTTATACCAAGCTCACTTTGTTCCCGTGGGAGAAGATCAACGCCAACATATCGAACTTACTCGAGATTTAGCTACCCGATTTAACTCCAAATTTGGCGAAACTTTTAGAGTTCCCGAAGGACGTATTTTAAAAGCTGGTGCAAAGATTTACGATCTACAGGACCCAACGTCCAAGATGAGTAAGTCTTCGGAATCAACAGCGGGTGTATTAGAGATTATGGATTCTCCTGAAGTAAATATAAAAAAGATTAAGAGTGCGGCAACTGATGCTGGTCGTGAAGTTAAATTTGATGAAAAAGAAAAGCCTGGGATTAGTAATTTACTGACAATCCATTCATCCTTATCTGGACGTTCTATTGCAGAGCTTGAAAATGAGTTTGCAGGTAAAGGCTATGGCGACTTTAAAGCGCAAGTTGCTGAAGTTGTTGTTGAGTATTTGAGGCCTATTAGAGATCATGCTCTAGAGCTACTCAAAGATGAAGCGCATTTGTTAAAGTTGCTGCACCGAGGAGGAGAAAAAGCACAGAAAACTGCTGCTAGCACCCTTGAGATGACATATAAGAATTTAGGGCTGGTCCAGTAAGAAAACTCACATAATCCCATCAGAAATTTCACTAAGGGAATCTGCATCAAAAAACTACACTCCCAGCGCTCATTGAGTGTCAACCATAACTTTAGAGTTTTCACAATGTTTACCTAACTGGCGATTTGAGTACGGCGGGTTATTGAGAATTTACTGTTGAAAGCAATAGGCTCCAGACTACATAAATCTTCTCTATCTGCCCTCAAAAGCATGTATCGAAGGCCCAATTTAACATTTGGAGGAAAATTGAAGAGAGCATCGAAACTTGTAGCAGTTCTTGCTGCAGCAGTTTTAATCACAACAGGCTGTTCAAGCTCATCATCTGATAACGCAGGAGGCGATGTAAAAGTTGGTCTTGCTTATGACATCGGTGGCCGTGGAGACAAGTCATTTAATGACTCTGCTGCACTTGGTCTAGATCAGGCAAAAGAAGAGTTTGGAATTGAAGCTAAAGAAGTAACTGTTACAACTGGTTCAGATTCAGAGCGTGAAGACAAGCTTCGTCTATTGGCAGAAGCTGGTTACAACCCAATTATCGCAGTTGGTTTTCTTTATGCAGGACCAATCAAGGCGGTATCAACAGACTATCCAGATATCAACTTTGGAATTATTGATGATTCATCAGTAGCAGCTCCAAATGTTGCAGGACTTGTATTTGCTGAAGAGCAAGGTTCATACCTAGTTGGTATTGCAGCTGCTCTAGAGTCAAAGTCAGGAAAAGTTGGATACATCGGTGGAGTTCGTACACCACTACTACAGAAGTTTGAAGCAGGGTTCGTAGCAGGAGTGAAGGCAACAAAGCCTTCTGCATCTGTTGATGTTAAGTACATCTCTGAGCCACCTGACTTCAGTGGCTTCAACGATCCTGCAAAGGCAAAGGTTATTGCAAAGGGAATGATCGATAAGGGTGCAGATGTTATTTACTCAGCAGCTGGTGGATCAGGTGCAGGTAACTTTGCTGCAGCTCTAGATGCCGGAAAAGCTGGCAAGAAGGTATGGACAATCGGAGTTGACTCTGATCAGTACCTCAATGCATCACCAGAAGAGCAGGCAAACATGTTAACTTCAATGTTAAAGCGTGTTGACCGCGCTGTTTACGACGTAATCTCAGCAGCAGTTAACGGAACAACTGTTAACGATGTACTAGATGCAGCTGCAGGTACCAATGGACGCGTTTACGGTCTAGAACTTGATGGTGTGGGAGTCTCATACTCAGGCGATTACATCACTAAGTACAAGGATCAGATTGATAAGGCAGCTGCCGATATCAAGTCTGGTGCCATTACTGTTCCAACAACGCCATAACGGCAATTAAGAACAGGGTAGTAAGTAGTAAAGAAAGATAAGAAGTGGCATTTGGCCCGACAATGGAGTTAGATCTCCTTGTTGGGCCAAATGTTTTTTTCCAAGAAAGGGAGGCGATCAGTGTCTGTAGCGGTTGAACTACGCCACATCACCAAGCGCTTTCCTGGTGTGATTGCAAACAAAGATGTTTCTCTAAAGGTTGAAAGTGGAACAGTCCACGCTCTTGTCGGTGAAAATGGTGCCGGTAAATCAACTGTTATGAAAATTTTGTATGGAATGCAAACTCCAGATAGTGGAGAAATTCTAGTTAATGGACAGGCTGTAGATTTTAAGAATCCAAATGATGCAATCGCAGCCGGTATTGGAATGGTGCATCAGCACTTTATGTTGGCTGATAATTTCACTGTCCTTGAGAACATAATTTTAGGTTCAGAGCCAAAGCACGGAGTTACGATCGACTTTAAAGCCGCTCGCGCCAAAGTAATTGAAATGGCAAATCAGTATGGTTTAGAAATTGATCCGGACCTGTTGGTTGAAGAGCTAGGTGTTGGAGCTCGCCAACGCGTGGAGATCTTAAAGGTGCTTTTCCGCGGTGCTCGTATATTGATTTTTGATGAACCAACCGCTGTGCTCGTTCCGCAAGAAGTTGATGATCTCTTTGCAGCACTCAAAGGATTACGCGCCCAAGG
>JBIIGW010000016.1:0-12782 GCA_044236295.1 Candidatus Planktophila sp. | reverse complement strand
GCAAGCTTTCTTTGGTGCCAGTCCTTGAAGATGGAACAACTGGTTCAGCTGAATAAATGAGCGTTCGTCGTTCTGTTTTACCTAGCGGTCTGCGTATCGTTACTGAAGAAGTTCCTTCGGTACGCAGCGCCGCAATTGGTATTTGGGTAAATGTTGGATCACGTGATGAAACCCCGGCTGTTGCTGGGGCTTCTCACTTTCTAGAGCATTTACTTTTTAAAGGTACCAACCGCCGTAATGCACTTGAAATCTCTTCAGCCATCGAATCTGTCGGTGGAGAGATGAATGCATTTACCAGCAAGGAGTATACCTGTTATTACGCACGTGTCATTGATACAGATTTACCTATGGCAATTGATGTCATCTCTGATCTAATTACCTCTTCGATTGTTACAGCCCTTGATGTTGATGCTGAGCGCAAGGTAGTTCTAGAAGAGATTGCAATGCGCGATGATGATCCGAGTGATCTAGTCCATGATCTTTATGCCGAAACATATTATGGTGACACCCCTCTTGGGCGACCAATACTTGGCACGAATGAATCAATTAAGGCCATGTCTAGAAATTCAGTTTTTAACTACTACAAAAAGCGCTATTTGCCGCAGGATTTAGTCGTCGCCGTTGCTGGAAATATAAAGCATAAAAAAGTAGTCGCAATGGTTGAGCAAGCTCTCTCTCGCGATGGATTTTTAAATTGCGAGGGCGCACCTGTAATTCGTCCAAATACCCCAGTGCGAAAGAGCGTTCAAAAATCAGTTGGGATAATTACTCGCCCAACAGAACAGGCACACATGTTCTATGGCATGGAAGGTGTTGCTCGCCATGATGATCGTCGATTTGCTATGGGAGTTTTGGCATCGGCGCTAGGTGGCGGAATGTCATCTCGATTATTTCAAGAGATTCGTGAAAAGCGTGGTTTGGCTTACTCTGTCTATGCATATGCTCAACAGTTTGCCGGTAGCGGACAAATTGGATTCTATGCTGGTTGCAATCCAAGTAAGGCAATAGAAGTTGTTGAGATTATCCGTGAAGTACTTACCGATGTTGCAGACAATGGAATGTCACATGAAGAAATTGAACGGGCCAAGGGTGCAGTTCGCGGCTCGTTGGTCTTGAGCCAGGAAGATTCAGGATCTCGAATGAGCAGAATAGGCAAGAATGAAATTGTCTACGGCCATGTAATGGGATTTGATGAGATTTTAAAGGCGGTTTCAGCCGTTAACTCGCAGGAAATCAAGGAAATTGCTAGCGAGTTTCTTACAAAAACACCTACCCTTGCACTTGTGGGTCCATTTAAAAGTGAATCGAAATTTGAGAAGGTGCTTGCGCGATGATTAAAGTCGGAGTTCTTGGGGCTAATGGCCGTATGGGCAGTGAAGTAGTTAAAGCTGTTTCATCTGCGCAGGGTTTGGATTTAGTTGCATCTTTAGATCTTGGTGACTCACTTGAAAAATTTGTCACATCCGGGGCTGAAGTTGTTGTTGACTTTACTACTCCAGATGCAGTCATGGGTAATCTTGAATTTCTTGTCAAAGCTGGCATCAATGCCGTTGTTGGAACAACAGGATTTGATGATGTGAAGATTGCAAAAATTCAATCATTACTTAAGGATCATCCATCAGTTGGAGTTTTGATTGCACCAAACTTTGCCATTGGCGCAGTTCTCATGATGGAGTTCGCAGAAAAAGCTGCGCGCTACTTTGAGTCAGCTGAAATCATTGAACTCCATCATCCTGATAAAGTTGATGCACCATCTGGAACCGCTGCACGCACTGCCCATTTAATGAGCCAAGCTCGAAAAAACGCAGGTCTTTCAAAGATGCCTGATGCAACGACTACTGCAATTGCCGGAGCCCGAGGCGCAATTGTGGGAGATATTCCGGTTCACTCGGTACGTGCTCGTGGTTTAGTTGCACATCAAGAAGTTATTTTTGGTGGCCTTGGTGAGACTTTAACAATTAGACATGACTCACTTGATCGGGTCGGCTTTATGCCAGGAGTAATTCTTGGAGTTCGAAAGATTATTGAAAATCCAGGGCTGATTCATGGCCTCGAAAAATTCATGTAACTAAGGAGTAGAAAAGATGTCAAAGGATCAAATAGTTTTTTACGGAGCTGATTGGTGCGGAGACTGTCGTCGATCTAAAAGACTTCTAGAAGAGTTAAATGTTGAATACACACTTATTGATACTGAAAAGACAGAGGGTGCTGCCAAGAAAGTCATGGAGATAAATGGGGGAGCGCAATCTATTCCGGTTATTGTCTTTTCTGATGCAACTCATCTAACAGAGCCATCAGATAATGAACTAAAGGCAAAACTGGCTTCACTTAAACTGATTTAGTTTCTAAGCTCTATTTGTCCTGAAAAAACTAGGGCTACAAGAAATTGTAAACAATTGCCGAGGAAACTGCAGCAGAGACAACAACAATAGGAAAAGGTGCTTTAAGCAATAGCGCTGTTATTGCTACGGCCAAACCAATAATGCGCTGATCAACTACAAGTGTAGTTTTATCCGTAAAGCTTTGAACTGAAACAAGGGCGCTAAGTAGGGCTATAGGAATAAGGGCGTTGACTCTTTGAATTTTAGGATGGGATAACCAACGCTCTGGAACAGAGTGGCCAGAGTACTTAAGGGCAAAAGCCACCACGCTGGTTCCTATCGTTGCGATCCAGAAAGCGTTCATCGACGCACTCCGACGGCAATAGCGATGAATGCTGTGGCAATAATTGGTAGTCCGGCAGGAAGAATCGGAGTCATAGCCACAGCAAATACTGCGCAGGTAACTGCTAGAAATCTTTCACTTCTAGAAGTAAGTCGAGGCCACAGCAAACCTAAAAAGGCAGCTGGTACTGCAGAATCTAAACCAAAGCTTTGAACATCTCCCATGGCTTGTGCGCCTAGCGCACCAGCTAAAGTGAACAAATTCCAAAAGACAAAAACGCCAATACCGGTATACCAAAAACCTTTTTGAACAGCCTCATCACCTCGTTGTTCTTGACCCAATGCAACCCCAGTGGATTCATCGATTGTTATCTGCGCTGCAAGAACCCGTTTTAATCCTTTAACACGCAAACGCGGGGCCATGATTACTCCATAGAGTGCATTACGTGTTCCAAGAAGTGAAGCAGTTGCAATTGCACTAATCGAACTGCCGCCAGATCCAATAACCCCCACTACGGCAAACTGCGAAGCACCAGAAAATGTGAGCAAAGACAAAAGGCAGGCCTGCAGTACAGAAAAACCATTAGCAACGGCAGCTGCTCCAAATGCCACTCCATATGCCCCAACCGTGATGGAAACGCTTAATGAATCGCGCAAAGTGGGGGAAAGGCTTTTGGACACGCGGACATTCTGCCGTATAAATGCGGGGGCCGATAGGGGCAAATGGATAGGGTTGAATAATGAGTGAAAATACTGCGATGAACGAGATTATTTACCGTGACGATGTAACAGTTGAACTAGTTAAGGCAAGTGCAAGTGATGCAGATGTTATTTGGGCAGCAAGAGTTTCTACAGCCGGCGAACAATCCTTAGATGAGATCGGAGAGGATCCAGCTCGATCCGCAGGGTTGATTAACTATCTGGCCCGCGAACGACACGGTTCTCCCTTTGAACATACGTCCATGACATTTTTTGTTTCAGCACCGATATTTGTTTTTCGTGAATTCATGCGCCACCGTATTGCTTCCTATAATGAAGAAAGCGGTCGCTACCGCGAATTGAATCCAGTGTTCTATATTCCATCAAAAGATCGAAAGCTTGTACAAGTTGGAAAAACTGGTTCATATACCTTTGAAGATGGAACAAAGGAACAGTATGAGGTATCAGTTAAAGCGATGAAAGATGCGTATGTCATTGCCTATGAGAGTTACAAAAAAATGCTTGATGCAGGAGTTGCGCGCGAAGTTGCCCGTGTAGTTTTGCCAGTATCAACATACTCATCGATGTATGTTTCGATGAATGCTCGTGCACTTATGAACTTCTTGTCACTTCGTACTGCGCGAGAAGGATCGCATTTTCCAAGCTATCCTCAACGTGAAATTGAGATGGTTGCCGAGTTAATGGAAGCCGAATTTGCGAAATTGATGCCGCTTACATACGCAGCCTTTGAAAAGTCTGGACGAATCGCCCCATAGAACGGGTAGAGTTCGCCCTATGACAACGAACGCTCCATTTGGTCGTCTTTTGACCGCGATGGTTACCCCATTTAAAAAAGATGGAGCAATCGATTGGGCTGGTATTGAAAAACTTGCTGACCACCTTGTACAAAGTGGTCATGACGGAATTGTTGTTAACGGTACAACTGGTGAAGCTCCAACGACTAAGTCGTCAGAAAAAGAAGAGATTATTAAAGTAGTTCGAAAGACCGTAGGGGCAAAAGTTAAGGTTCTATCTGGTGCTGGAGATAATGAGACAGAGTATTCAATCAATCAAGCCAAACGCACTCAACAAGCCGGCGCCGATGGACTACTTGTTGTAACTCCTTATTACAACAAACCACCCCAGGCTGGAATCGAGGCGCACTTTCGCGCAGTAGCAGATGCAACCGATCTTCCAATGATGATCTATGACATTCCTGGCAGAACTGGAGTACCGATTGAGCCTGACACAATCGTTCGATTGTCAGAACATCCACGCATCGTTGCACTTAAAGATGCGAAAGGAGATGTTGCATCAACCTCTTGGGTGATCAAGCGGTGTGGAATTCCAGTTTATTCGGGGGATGACATCCTTAATCTGCCATTACTTTCTGTTGGCGCTGTTGGTTTTGTTTCCGTGTGTGGTCATACAGTCGGTCGAGATTTACGCGAGATGCTTGATTCATGGTTTGCTGGCGACTCGAAGAAGGCATTAGAGATTCATCAAAAACTCTTGCCGGTATACACGGGAACATTCCGTACTCAGGGAGCAATCCTCACAAAAGCTGCACTTAACTTAATGGGTTTACCAGGTGGCCATACGCGTCTTCCACTCGTCGATGCAACAGATGCGCAAATTGCGCAGTTGCGTGATGATCTTCGCGCTGGTGGCGTAACAGTTAAATAATGAATCATCCTCACCCAAATTTAAACACCCCACCAAAGTTGGTCGATGGGGGCTTGCGTATCGTTGCATTAGGTGGACTCACTGAAATTGGTCGAAACATGACCGTATTCGAGTATAAATCCAAACTTCTTATAGTTGACTGCGGTGTTTTGTTTCCAGAGGATACTCAACCCGGTATCGATTTGATTTTGCCAGATTTTTCATACATTAGAGATCGTTTAGATGATGTTGTGGGCATATTTCTAACCCATGGACACGAAGATCATATTGGCGCAGTTCCTTATTTACTGCGAGAGCGTGGCGACATCGCAATTTATGGATCAGCCTTAACGCTTGCTTTGATTACTGCAAAGTTAAAGGAACATCGAATTTCACCTTTGACTCGCGTAGTTAAAGAAGGTGGCATCGAAGACATTGGTCCTTTCACTTTAGAGTTTGTTGCAGTAAATCACTCCATTCCTGATGCATTGGCCGTTGTCATTAACACAAGTGCGGGACGTGTTTTAGCTACTGGTGATTTCAAAATGGATCAACTGCCACTTGATGGTCGAATCACAGATTTACGAACCTTTGCCCGAC
This sequence comes from Candidatus Planktophila sp., assembly GCA_044236295.1. Classification (GTDB taxonomy): domain Bacteria; phylum Actinomycetota; class Actinomycetes; order Nanopelagicales; family Nanopelagicaceae; genus Planktophila. Next base: position 7,155 of record JBIIGW010000016.1, on the reverse strand, counting down.
TTGGTGACGAGGGCGTTGATTTATTCATGGTCGATTCAACTAACGCTGATATTCCAGGATTTACTCCATCAGAGCGCGAAATCATGCCAGCCCTTAACCGAGTTATTTCATCGACAAGACGAAGAGTAATCGTTGCATCCTTTTCATCACATGTTCATCGAGTGCAGCAGGTTATAGATACTGCAGCATTGCATGGTCGCAAGGTTGTTTTCATTGGGCGTTCAATGGTTCGCAATATGAAGATTGCCGAAGAGATGGGTTACTTAAAAGTTCCGGCTGATCTTGTCATTGATGCCAAAGATCTTGACCAGTTCGATGACAACGTGGTTTTGATCTGCACAGGCTCACAGGGAGAACCAATGGCAGCCTTATCCAGAATGGCCAATGGAGATCACCAGATACGCGTAGGTGAAGGAGATACAGTTATTTTGGCATCTTCCTTAATACCCGGAAATGAAAATTCAGTGTTTCGTATTATCAATGAACTCACTAGATTTGGAGCAAAAGTAGTCCATAAAGCTAATGCAATGGTTCATGTTTCAGGTCATGCTGCAGCGGGTGAACTTCTCTACTGCTACAACATCGTCAAGCCAAAATATGTAATGCCGATACATGGTGAATGGCGGCACTTAAAGGCAAATGCTGAGTTGGCGATTGAATCAGGTGTTGCGCGTGGAAATACTTTCATAGTCGACAACGGCGTTGTGCTTGACATGATTAATCATGAAGTCGAAGTAGTGGGAGCTGTACCTTGTGGCTTCGTCTTTGTTGATGGTCAAAGTATTGGTGATATTACGGAAAGCTCATTGAAAGATCGCAGAATTCTTGGTGAAGAGGGATTTATCTCCTGTGTAGTTGTGGTTGATTCACAGAGCGGAAAAATAGTTGCAGGCCCAGATATTCATGCACGTGGCTTCAATGAAGATGAAGCAATGTTTGATGAAGTAAAACTTAGAATTGAAAAAGCACTTGAGCGAGCCGTCACCGATGGAATAAATGGGACTCATCAACTTTCACAAATAGTAAGAAAAACCATTGGAGGATGGGTTGGGGGCGAACATCGGCGCAAGCCAATGATTGTTCCTGTTGTTATCGAGGTTTAGTTCTGGCTTTAACCATCGATATTTTTTGTGGGGTTTAGGTAGTGGGGTTTAGGTAGACCTGAAAAGCGCGGCGAGCCTAGTAGGTTAGGTTTTATTCAACCTTTAAGATCACTCGTGTGGCAAAAAGAAAAAAATCTAAAGGCTCTTCTAGGTCGATAGGTAATGCCTTCGCTCGATTGATTGGTTCAATTTGGCGTTTTATTGCGAAAGGCGTAGGAAGTAGCGTTCGATTTTTAGCACGGGGCGCACGAGAGTTAGATCCTGTACATCAACGTGACGGGATTGCTTTTTTAATTCTAATCATGGCCCTGATAGCTACAGCGGGCACTTGGTTTAATGCAGACAACATAGTCGGACGAAATGTCTATTCAGTTATATATGGTGGATTCGGTCGACTAGGAGTTTTAACTCCATTACTTCTCATTTATTTTGCAATAAGGCTTTTTCGAGTTCCAGATGACTCGCAAGCAACAGGTCGTATCATTATTGGGACCTTTACCCTTTTGCTTTCGACCACAGGTTTAGCTCATCTAATCAATGGCTCCGTCGGAACAGGTGCCACTGCAATGCGAGAAGGTGGGGGTTGGCTAGGTTATGCCGTTTCAACACCACTTGTCTCTTTGATGACATCGGTGTTGGTCTATCCAGTTTTGATCATTGTCTTAATCTTTGCAATTCTGGTCATTACAGCAACGCCTGTTTCTCTTCTCTTGTCACGGTTTATGGGAACAAGTAAATGGCTATGGAATAAAAGGCCAGAACGAAAAGAGCGTGTTGAAACTGACTTTGAAATTACCGATACTCCACCATTTGAGTCACCAGTTATTGCTGCTTGGAATGATCAAAACCTTGAATATGGTGAAGATGCTGTCGATGAGCTAGATGAAGAATCCTTTGACGAGGAGTTCACAGTAGAAGTTCCAACTAATCCTGTTGCTATTAACTCTGAAAAGACAACAAGTAACAGAAGACCTGAACAGTTATTACTAACGGCCGACAGTAATTATGAATTACCAGCACCAGATCTCCTACGAACGGGTCCTGCATCAAAAGCGAAAAGTAAGGCAAATGATGCAGTAGTTGCCGCGCTTACCGAAGTTTTCTTGCAATTTGAGATCGATGCACAGGTCACAGGATTTATGCGTGGTCCTACCGTTACTCGATATGAGGTAGAACTTGGAAATGCAGTAAAAGTTGAGCGCATTACTGCACTTGCAAAAAATATCTCCTACGCAGTTGCTAGCAGTGATGTTCGAATTCTTTCGCCTATTCCTGGTAAATCTGCAGTAGGAATTGAAATTCCAAATGCTGACCGAGAGATTGTGGCATTAGGTGATGTGCTGCGTTCTACGGTTGCGGGACAAGATCTACATCCAATGTTGGTAGCACTTGGCAAAGATGTTGAGGGTAATTTCATCTGTGCAAATCTGGCAAAGATGCCACATTTACTTGTTGCCGGTGCAACGGGCGCAGGAAAATCTTCGATGATTAATGCAATGATTACATCAATTTTAATGCGATCTACCCCCGATGATGTTCGTTTGGTTTTAATTGATCCGAAACGAGTAGAGCTAACTGCTTATGAAGGAATACCACATTTAATTACACCGATTATTACCAATCCAAAAAAAGCTGCCGATGCTCTCACCTGGGTTGTTCGAGAGATGGACCTTCGTTATGAAGACCTCTCCACATTTGGATTTAGGCACATAGATGATTTCAATAAAGCTGTGCGAGCTGGAAAAGTTGTGGTCCCAGAAGGAAGTGATCGAACAGTCGAGCCTTATCCATATTTATTGGTGATAATTGATGAGCTTGCCGATCTCATGATGGTTGCGGCTAAAGAGGTTGAAGAATCTGTGGTACGAATTACTCAGCTTGCACGCTCTGCAGGTATTCACTTGGTTCTTGCTACCCAGCGTCCATCTGTAGATGTAGTTACAGGTTTGATTAAAGCAAATGTTCCTTCACGACTCTCATTTGCAACAAGCTCTTTAGCCGATAGCCGAGTAATTCTAGATACGCCGGGTGCAGAAAAACTCGTCGGACAAGGAGATGGATTATTTATTCCTATGGGGGCAAGTCGCGCAATTCGAATTCAAGGTGCATATGTTTCTGAACGTGAAATTGAAGCAGTCACTACTCATGTTAAAAAACAGTTAAAGCCTCGTTATAGAGATGATGTAACTGCGCCACAGAATCATCCAAAGTTAGTTGATAAAGAAATCGGGGATGATTTAGATATTTTGTGCCAAGCTGTTGAGTTGGTTGTAGGTACGCAGTTTGGTTCGACATCGATGTTGCAACGAAAACTTAGAGTTGGTTTTGCCAAAGCTGGTCGTCTGATGGATTTAATGGAGTCACGTGGAATTGTCGGACCGTCAGAGGGTTCAAAGGCTAGAACGGTATTGATCAAAGCCGATGAGCTAGATTCTGTCTTGGCGACATTGCGAGATTACTAGGGCGGAGATTTACGCCTAGTAATCACCAAATACATCCTTGAGTGACCAAATGGGGGACTACTCACCCCAATTATTCACACCATTTTCGTTGTGCCCTTCTTGCTCCGGGTCTTACAATTTGACGTCCGCCAGATTCATTTTTTGATTTGTAAGGATTGTCATGTCCCTAGGTTCAATGCTCACTAAGGCACGCAAAGATGCAGGCTTTAGTATTGATGACCTTTCGGATGCAACAAATATCCGTGGCGCACTTTTGCGCGAGATGGAAGCCGATGAATTTACTCATTGCGGCGGAGAAACTTATGCTCGCGGACATCTTCGAAATATTGCAAAAAAACTCAACATCGATCCACAGCCTTTATTAGATTCTTATGAGAGCGAACAAGGTCAATCAGTTAGATCGATTCAAGATCTTTGGGTAGAAAACTCTCTGATGGAAGAGCCAGGTGAGCCACGCAAAGTTTCCTGGAAAGTACTCGCTGGAATTTCGATTGCTTCACTTATAGTTATTGGATTAGCACAAGTTATTTTTTCAAGCAGTTCTGATTCACCAATCCCAACTCCGGTTACAACACCGAGCGCATCTTCATCAACACCAGAAGAGCAATCAGAGATTGTCTCAGATGGAACTAAGGTTGAAATAGTTATCACCGCATCAAGAGCAAGAAGCTATTTATTGATCAGTGATGAATCAGGACAGGCTCTCTTTGATGGTCAAATTGAACTCGGTGAAGAAAAAATCTACTCATCAACATCAAAGTTGACCCTTAAAGTAGGCAATGCTGGGGCGCTTGATCTAAAGGTTAATGGAAAAGCCGTCCCACCTATCGGTACATCAGGACAGGTAGTGACCGTAACCTACGGATTAGATTCCTAAATACCTTAAACACGGTAAGATCGCGCAAATGAAGCGCACTGTTGCAGTTGTGACGATGGGTTGTGCGCGCAATGAAGTTGATTCTGAAGAGTTAGCCGGACGTCTTGAAGCAGATGGTTGGACCCTTGTTGATGATGTTGAATCAGCAGAGGTTGCACTTGTTAACACATGCGGATTTATCGAGTCTGCAAAAAAAGATTCAGTCGATGCCCTCCTTGAAGCTAACTCACTAAAGGGTCATGGAGTTACCCGCGCTGTTGTAGCAGTGGGTTGCATGGCAGAGCGATATGGAGATGAGTTAGCACAGGCACTTCCTGAAGCTGATGCAATTCTGGGCTTTGATGATTACAAGGATATTTCTGCTCGCCTTCAAGCAATTGTCGGCGGCCAATCACACACGGCACATGTTCCACGTGATCGCAGAGCCCTACTTCCTATCGCTCCAGCAGAGCGTGCAACTTCTAAAGAAGTTGAAGAGTTTTCAAGAAAACGTTTAGGAACTGCGCCGTGGGCACCGTTAAAGATCGCTTCAGGCTGTGATCGTAGGTGCTCATTTTGCGCTATTCCCTATTTTCGTGGCTCATTTGTTTCTCGAAGACCAACAGAGATTATTAAGGAAGCACAGTGGTTGGCTGATAATGGCGTAACTGAGCTGTTCTTAGTCAGTGAAAATACAACCTCATATGGAAAAGATTTAAGCGATTTACAGTTAATGGAAAAAATCCTCCCAGAGATTGCAGGGTTATCAGGTGTTGAAAGAGTCCGGCTTTCCTACCTTCAGCCTGCAGAGATGCGACCAACGCTGCTTCAAGCCATGATTGCTACTGAGAAAGTTGCGCCGTATTTTGACTTGTCCTTTCAACACACTAGCCCTTCAGTGCTTCGACGCATGAGGCGTTTTGGCGATGCAGATAAGTTCTTGCATTTGATTAATCAAATTAGGGCACTCTCACCTGAAGCGGGAATCCGTTCTAACTTCATTGTGGGTTTTCCGGGGGAGAGCCAAGAGGATTTTGATGATCTAGCTAAGTTTATTACTGATGCAAAACTAGATGCTGTTGGAATCTTTGGATACTCAGATGAGGACAATACAGAAGCGCTTAATCACACAGATAAAATCGATGCAGATGTAATTGCGCAAAGAGTTGAAACCTTGTCATCTCTTGCCGATGAGATGGTTTCACTGCGTGCTCAAGCCAGAATTGGTGAAACGATTCGAGTTTTAATTGAGGATCAAGATCTGCAAGAAGGTAGAGCGGCCCATCAAGGTCCTGAAGTTGATGGAACGACTACTTTTATTGGAACTGATTTTCGGGTTGGTCAGTATGTAGATGCGGTAGTCATTGATTCAATGGGCGCAGACTTGGTGGCAAAGCCGCTATGAGTATTCCAAAATTTATTACTCCGAACCTAATAACGGTTTTAAGAGTGGCATTTGTACCAGTTGGCGCCTTTGCTTTGTTTAAAAACGGTGGCAACGATCCCATGTGGCAGTACATTTCATGGACAATATTTTTCATACTTGGTCTTTCTGACATTTTAGATGGCAAACTTGCGCGAAGTCGTGGCGCTGTTACTGAGCTTGGAAAGTTTTTAGATCCTGTGGCAGATAAATTGATGCTAGGTACGGCTATGGTTTCATTGTCCATTTTAGGACGAATGCCGTGGTGGATTACGGCTGTGATCTTAACTCGAGAGATTGGCGTGACTATCTTGCGCTTGTCAGTTCTAAAGCGTGGAGTAATTCCTGCCAATAAAGGCGGAAAAATTAAGGCAATGATGCAATCCTTTGGAGTTGGCTTTTATGTTCTTCCTCTGAGCCCATCTTTGTTCTGGTTTCGAGATGGATTTATGTATATCGCAATAATTCTTACTATCCTTACTGGTATCTATTATGTAAAATCGGCATTCTCTCCTAACTCACCAGAAACCCAGTAGATTTATAACCCAATAGATTTATAACCGAGTAGCAGTAAGAATAGAAAAGAGCAGACCGTGTTGCGATCAGATGAGGATGGTGGCTTAGTTAGCCAAATCATCGATGCGTTGCGTCAAAACGGTGAAACTGTAAGTACTGCCGAGTCAATTACTGGTGGCTCTATTAGTTCTGCTTTGGTAGGAGTAGCTGGTGCTTCTGAAATATTTAAAGGTGGGATAACCGCCTACAGCGACGAAGTCAAAGTTGCTCAATTAAAAGTTGATCCAAAACTGATAAAGGAATACTCCGCCATTAGTGAACAGGTTGCAGATGCAATGGCGCAAGGGGCACTCCAAACATTTAGGACTACTTGGGCTATTGCAACAACTGGAGTTGCAGGTCCTGGTCCAGTCGGCTCTCATGCGGCCGGAACTGTTTGGGTATCTATTCAGGGGCCGGTCAACCAAACAACAGCCTTATCCCTATCTGGTGAGCGTGAAATCGTGCGAAACGCTGCTACATCAAGCGCGATAGCCGCCTTTGCGCGTATCCTTAATACTCGAGTTTAGATTTTGGCATAAAGCCAAAATAGAAACCTAGTAATCCAAGCGTGATAATTGATAGCAAGAAAGGAAATGACAATGGTTCTAGTACGTGATGCTGTTGGGCAAATCCTTCGTTCTGCGCGCACTGAGCAAGGACGAACATTGCGAGATGTTGCACGTGATGCACGAGTTTCTCTTGGTTACTTATCGGAAGTAGAGCGTGGACAAAAAGAAGCATCTTCTGAACTGC
>JBIIGW010000101.1:0-3417 GCA_044236295.1 Candidatus Planktophila sp. | reverse complement strand
AGCAGGCTGCAATCGTTGCATACCGTGGTGGACCAGTTGTTGTTCAAGGCGGTCCTGGCACAGGGAAAACAACGGTGCTTATAGAAGCTGCACTTTCACGGATTAATGCAGGACAAAATCCTGATTCAATTTTACTCATCACATTTGGTCGTGAGTCAGCTTCACAACTTCGTGATGCAATTGCATTGCGCACAACGAAAACAATGTTTGAACCATTGGCACGTACATTTCATTCACTTGCCTTTTCAATTTTAAAGATGAAAGCAAAAGGTGATCCCGATCCGATTTTGCTCAGCGGTCCAGAACAAGAAAGCTATATCCGAGAACTACTTCAGGGCGATATTGAAGATGGCTTTAAAGAATGGCCTCAAGATTTACACTTGGCACTTACAACACATGGTTTTGCTAGAGAGCTTCGCGATTTAATTTTGCGAGCATCAGAGCGGGGAATAGGTCCGGATCAATTAGCAATACTCGGGCAAAGTCAGGGAGAGAAATATTGGACTGCCGCGGCTGCTTTTTGGAAGCGGTACATCAATTCGATGGTCATGCGCGAGATCTCTGCCCTCGATGCAAAACTTAGAATTGATCCATCCGAGATCATCTCTCGAGCCTCACTGCATCTGCGCAATAACCCAGAATTGCTAGACCAACTTCGCACACGATTTACAACAATAATGGTTGATGAGTTTCAAGAAACCGATCCTGCACAACGCGAACTTTTATCTCTACTCGCCGGAGATGATCTAGTTATCTGCGCAGATGCAGATAGCAGCGTGGGTAGGTTTCGCGGAGCAGACCCAGATGGATTAACACGCGCGATGGATCCATATCGCTCACAGGAGTTTGTTCTTAGCAATGTGTACCGAAACTCCCAGGCAGTATGTGAAGTTGGTAGTAGTTATGTGCAAAGTTTTCGCGGCTCATCTCTGACACGCAAGAGAACGTGCGTCAATAAAGATCTTGGCCATGTCGGTGTTCATCGCTTTAGATCAGGTACAGAAGAGGCAGCATTTATTGCCCATCAATTTCGTAGTGCCCATCTTCGAGACGGTATTGAATACAGCAAAATGGCCGTGATTCTTCGTACTCCAGGAGTAACTGCGTCGGCGCTGCGTAGAGCATTTTCACAAGTAGGAATACCGGTTGCATCAGAGTTGCAAGCCTTAGCTGGAAATCCTGCTATTTCTCCTTTTTTACTTTTAGCTCGCGTTGCAATTAATTCACAACCTCTTAATTTAGATACTGCAGAGAGATTATTGCTCAGTGAGTTTGGCGGAGCAGATTCGATATCACTACGGAGAATTCGCAGAGCACTCATCACGGCGCGTCCAGAAGGCGATGAAAGATCAGGCGCGCAGTTACTTATTGATGCCATTGATGATGGAGATTTAAACATCGAGGGCGCCGAAAGTGTGCTTAGAGTTCATAAACTGTTAAAGAGTGCCCGCGCGGTAGCCCGAAACAAAAAAGCAACGGCCGATGAACTTTTGTGGGCTATCTGGGACAACGCAGTCACCAGTGATGGTCAGAAGTTATCTAGTGCTTGGCAAAACCAATCTCTGCGCTTTGGATTACGCGCAGCTGCTGCTGATCGAGATTTAGATGCAGTGATGCAGTTATTTGATAGCGCTGCACGTTTTTCAGAGCGTTTTCCATTATCAGGACCTGCTGCATTTATAAATGAAATCTCTAGTGAAGATATTGCCGGGGATGTAATTACAGCAAAGGGTGTGCGCCCTGATTTTGTTGAAATTCTGACGGTTCATAGTGCAAAAGGGCGTGAATGGAATTTAGTTGCTATTGCAGGTTTGCAAGAAGGTACGTGGCCAAACCTTAAACAACGATCTACATTATTGGGCGCAGAACGCTTAGTAGAACGAGATCGCAATCCAGATATTCCACATGATCAATTAGATGTGCTTGCCGCTAATGGACTTATGCAAGATGAGCAGCGTTTATTTCATGTTGGCCTAACGCGCGCAACACAATCACTTTTGATAACTGCCGTCCAGCGAGAAGATGAGGAGCCATCACAGTTCTTTGAAGCAATTGAAGTAATGCTTACAGAAGATGATGAAGAATCTAGAGATGTTACGGAGGTTCCTCGTCCAATTACAACTTCAGCATTGGTGGCGGAACTGCGCGCACAGCTTCATGGTCCGAATGCGCAAACCGCAGCGCAACTTCTTAAATCAATGAGTAACAACGGAATTGATTTAGCACATCCAGATAGTTGGATAGGCGCTGTTGCCTTAAGTACCGATCTGCCTGTGATTGATAGCGATAAGGAAGTTATCGTCTCTCCAAGCGGGGCAGAGTCTTTTGTCGAATGTGGTGTCAAGTGGTTCTTGCAGAACAACGGTGGAACAGATGGAGACAGCACGGCGCAGATTTTGGGTTCTGCAATTCACGCTTTTGCAGCAAAGATGGTGGAGCAACCAGGCACGTCAAAGAGTGAATTGATTGCTAGTTTAGAAAGTTCATGGAAATTGATCGATCCCAATAGTGGTTGGGTAAGTGCTTCAAACCTAGAAACCGCAGTAACGATGCTAGAAAAATTCGTCGAATACCACAAACAAACACCGCGAGAAGTTAAAGGCGCAGAAATTCGCTTTGATATAAAACTAGGACGTGCTCGAATAATCGGAACAGTGGATCGACTTGAAGTTGAAGCAGATGGTTCACTTTTCATAATTGACTTTAAAACTGGAAACACAGCCATTACAAAGGAGGAGGCTAAGAAAAACCTTCAATTAGCAAGCTATCAGTTGGGTATCGCAGAGGGTGGGTTTAGCGATGGAGTAACAAGTGCGGGGGCAGAACTTGTTTACTTAGGTACCGATAGCGCAGGAGCAGCAATTCGTGAACAGCAATCTATCAATCTAGAAGAAGTAAAAGAGAAGATTGAAAGTATTGGCGAAGGTATGGCCGCTGCAACCTTCTTTGCCACTGTTAATAAACGCTGCAAGGGCTGCTCTGTTAGAAAATCCTGCCCAGTTCAAAGCGATGGACGTGCGGTGAATGAAAAATGAGTAATGACAAAGTGAAGTACACACCACAAGAGATCATTGCCAAATTGCAGGCTCATCCTAAGTTTGGTTCACAAATCAAACCAATCACAAGTCACCAGGCTGAGATTATTGAAAGCGGCCTAGAACCGGCAGTTGTCATCGCTGGTGCAGGTTCTGGAAAAACCGAGACCATGAGCAATCGAGTTTTGTACTTAGTGGCAAATGATTTAGCAACACCAGATCAAATCTTGGGGCTTACATTCACACGCAAAGCTGCAGGTGAACTTTCGGTTCGAATACGCAAGCGCTTGCGACAACTTGCACAGCTACCAGAGTTCAAACACATTTCATCTATTGGAACAAATGTAACTACCTATCATTCTTATGCAGGCAAACTTCTAAG
>JBIIGW010000125.1:0-3524 GCA_044236295.1 Candidatus Planktophila sp. | reverse complement strand
AGCTCCAAAGCGTCGTCGCAAGAAGGCAGCAGCTAAGAAGGCAGCTCCAAAGCGTCGTCGCAAGAAGGCAGCAGCTAAGAAGGCAGCTCCAAAGCGTCGCAAGAAGGCTGCTAAGAAGGCAGCTCCAAAGCGTCGCAAGAAGGCAGCAGCTAAGAAGGCAGCTCCAAAGCGTCGCAAGAAGAAGGCAGCTGCTCCAGCAGCAGCTCCAAAGAAGCGCCGCCGCAAGAAGGCAGCAGCTAAGTAAGCATCGCTTATTAAAAAACCCGCCACTTTATGTGGCGGGTTTTTTTAATTCCTTTTTCTTTTGTTCAATTCCAAACTGAATTCTTTACTCGTTTTCAACTTCTTTGCGAAGTGTTGTTTCTATCCGTTCAAAAATCTGTGCCATTACCTCTTGATCGGCCTTTGACAGATGATCAAGAAATCTAGCCCGCACGCTTTCAACATGGTCAGGGGCTGCAGCAACAATTGCCTTCCAACCCTTTGGAGTCATCACTGCAAAGTAGCCTCGCTTATCTACTGGGCAGGGTTCGCGTTTTAGCCATCCGGCTTTTTCCATGACCTTCATTCTATGAGAAAGTCTGGAACGAGAAAGTAGAGCGATTTTTGCCAACTCACTCATTCGCATTTGACGATCTGGTGCATCACTAAGAAGTGCCAGGATTTCATAATCAGGAAGCGTTAGATCGTGTTCTTTAAGATCTGCGTCCAGGGCGGCCAATAGCTGTCGGCTAGCGATGATGTACCTACGCCAAGCAACCATTTCATTGGGGGTTAACCACTTGGGTGCTGTAGCGTTTTCACGTGACATACGCGTATTCTACGCGAAATGTTGAAGGTTCAACTATTTTCTTAAGGGGCTAATTTCGTGAGTTTAGAAAAGGCAGGATTAGATCTAAGCCACCAAGACCAGGGGTTTCGACCTCAAGATGATATGTACCGGCACTTCAATGGCACGTGGCTAAAAAATGCCGTCATCGCATCTGATCGTGCATCAGACGGGGCTTTCACAGCCCTTCATGTTGAGGCAGAGGCTCGAGTACGAGAGATTATTGAAACCGCCTCAGGAAGTGATGAGGCCAAAAAGCTTGGCGATATCTACGCATCATTTATGGATGCCACATCTGTTCAGGCTAAAGCGGCTCAACCCATACAAGAGAATTTGGCTGCTGTAGATACGATCGAAAACCTTAATGACTTCATCACCGTCCTTGCCAAATTAGAGGCGCTAGGTGTTTCGGGAATCTTTGGGACATTTATCTATGCAGATATGAAAGATGCTTCTACAAATATTTTGTACATGCAGCAAGGTGGAATCTCACTGCCCGATGAGGCCTACTACCGTGAAGAGGTCTACCTGGAAATTCGCGCTGCATATGTTGCCCATGTGGCAAAGATGTTCGAACTGGCCGCGGTTGCACATGCTAAGGAACTTGCAGAAAAAGTCCTAGCTTTGGAAACCAGCATTGCCAGCCATCACTGGGATCAAGTCAAAGACCGGGATGCAACCCTTACTTATAACAAGCTATCTCGCAGCCAGGTAAAAGCGCTCATGCCAACATTTGATTGGGATTCTTATCTGTTACATGGTCAGATTCCATCGATCGTTTTGGATTCAGTCATCGTGCAACAACCCTCATTTTTCGAAGGGCTCGATTCAATTCTTCAAAACTTCGATGCCGGCAGTTGGAAGGCATGGCTAAAGTGGCAAATAATTAGCGGAGCATCGCCTTATCTTTCATCAGAGTTTGTTGATCAGAACTTTGAATTTTATGGAAAGACTCTGAGTGGTACTCCAGAACTTCGCGAGCGCTGGAAACGTGCTGTCTCGCTAATTGAGGGCTCACTTGGAGAAGCAGTCGGCAAGGTCTATGTCGAAAAGTATTTTCCTGCCGAGGCAAAAAAGCGAATGGAAGAGTTAGTAGCAAATTTGATCCAAGCCTATGAAATCAGCATTAAAGAACTGCCGTGGATGGGTCCTGAAACAAAAGTTAAGGCGCTAGAAAAACTGGGTAAGTTCCGTACAAAGATTGGCTACCCAGACAAGTGGCGTGACTACAGTGAACTTAAAACAACCCCCGATGACCTCTATGGAAACGTTGGTCGTATAGTTAAGTTCCAACGAGACTTTGAACTAGCAAAGATAGGCAAACCTGTAGATCGCGAAGAGTGGCACATGGCTCCACAAACAGTAAATGCCTATTACAACCCGGTCATGAATGAGATTGTTTTTCCGGCAGCGATTTTGCAGCCACCCTTCTTTGGATTAACCCATGATGACGCCGTTAACTATGGCGCGATTGGCGCAGTAATTGGCCACGAGATTGGTCATGGCTTTGATGACCAGGGCTCAAAATATGATGGAGATGGCGCCCTTACAGATTGGTGGAATGAGCAGGATCGCGCAGCATTTGAAGAGCGCACTAAGGCGTTGATTTCTCAATACGATGTATTAGCTCCCGAAGAGGCACCTGATGTAACTGTTAATGGCGCACTGACAATTGGTGAAAACATCGGTGATTTAGGTGGCCTAACCATTGGATACAAGGCCTACCAAATCTCACTTGCAGGAAAGCAAGCACCCGTCATTGATGGGCTAACTGGCCAGCAGCGCTTCTTCATGTCCTGGGCCCAAGTCTGGCGCACCAAGGTTCGCCCAGAAGAAATGCGCCGCCGAATCGCAACAGACCCGCACTCTCCTGCCGAGTTTAGATGTAATCAAATTTTGAAAAACTTTACGCCTTTCTATGATGCATTTAATGTTGGCCCAACAGATGGTTTGTGGCTGGATAAAAAAGCACGAGTTGAGATTTGGTAAATCTTTGAGTTTTTCATTTGAGATCAAACACAGTGCAGCTGATTCTTTGGCGCGCGTTGGAACAATCTCCACACCACATGGTGATGTTCAGACCCCTGCATTTATACCGGTAGGAACAAAGGCAACAGTTAAATCTGTTCTGCCAGAGGCCATGGCAGATCTGGGTGCACAGGCGTTGCTTGCAAATGCTTATCATCTCTATTTGCAGCCCGGTTCAGATGTATTAGATGAAGCAGGCGGTCTCGGCCAATTTATGAATTGGCCTGGGCCCACATTTACAGACTCCGGTGGCTTTCAAGTTTTGTCATTGGGAGTTGGCTTTAAGAAAGTATTGGCGATGGATGCTCAAACTTTTAGGCGAGATGATGTGATCGCCGGCAATAAAGAAAGATTGGCACATGTCGATGATGAAGGCGTAACTTTTAAATCGCATTTGGATGGCTCGATGCACCGCTTTACTCCTGAGATTTCGATGCAGGTTCAGCATCAAATTGGCGCCGACATTATGTTTGCCTTTGATGAGTGCACCACATTGCACAACACTCGTCCTTATCAAGAGTTAGCGATGGATAGAACATATGCATGGGCCATTCGATGTCTTGATGAACATAAGCGACTTACTAATGAGCGAATTGATAAGCCCTACCAAGCACTCTTTGGAGTTATACAAGGTGCCCAATATGAAGATCTGCGCAGAAAAGCTGCC
>JBIIGW010000100.1:0-3572 GCA_044236295.1 Candidatus Planktophila sp. | reverse complement strand
ATCCAAAAGTTTAGCGATTTCTTCCGCTTGATTTTCTCCGTGTTCAATGACTAAAACACCTTGGGGCTTAAGAAGTCTTGCTGCCGCGTTAATAAACAACTGAGGGATTTCTAATCCTGTCGGTCCACCAAATAGAGCAACATGAGGCTCAAAAGCTTCAACATCTCTAGGAAGTTTTTGCCCTTGTTGAATATATGGAGGATTAGCTATAACAACGTCACATTTAATTCCAGGCAACACATCTTGCACATCTCCTTCAACAACTCGAACATTTTCGGCAATTACTGAGACGTTTTTCTTAAGCCAGATAAGAGCCTCTGGAGATTTTTCAACTGCAATTACGCGAGAGCCTGGTGCCTCAGTTGCAATTGCAAGAGATAAAGCTCCAGAACCTGCGCCAAGATCAACAACACTGACAGGTTGTGGCAGGTTTTTAATGTGCTGTAGAACTGCTTCAACTAAGAGTTCAGATTCAGGACGGGGAACAAGTACTCCCGGACCCACCTGGATATCTAAATGCCTAAATGGTGCGGTGCCAGTTAAATACTGCAATGGTTCAAAACTTAGTCGGCGATCAAGTAAATCAAAGAACTGTTCTTCAAGAATGTTTTGATCAGAAAATCCAAGTAACGTTGCCTCGAGTACCACTGGATTGTGAAGATCCATCCGAGTTAAACCTAAAACATGAGCAAGTAAATGCTCTGCATCAACCTCGGAGATATTGGATTCACTCAATTGCGCTTTTGCAGCCCGCAGGATTGACTTAATCTCCATTGTTAATTGGCGTTTGCTAAGCGCGCAGCCTTATCTGCATCTAGCAACGTTTGAATCATGTCATCTAAATCCCCATTAAGGACCGCGTCAAGGTTGTTTGATTTGTAGTTGACTCGGTGATCACTAATTCGATTTTCTGGAAAGTTATATGTGCGAATTCGCTCTGATCGATCTACGGTGCGGACTTGGCTTTTTCGTTCTGCAGATGCAACTGCATCGGCCTTTTCTTGAGCATCTGCCAATAAGCGCGCACGAAGAATTCGAAGTGCTGACTCTTTGTTTTGTAACTGGCTCTTTTCGTTTTGGCAAGAAACTACGATTCCAGTTGGTACGTGGGTTAATCGGACGGCCGAGTCTGTTGTATTAACAGATTGACCACCTGGTCCAGATGAACGATAAACATCTACGCGTACATCTTGCATGTTTAATTCGACATCTATTTCTTCAGCTTCAGGCAAAATCAAAACTCCGGCAGCAGATGTATGAATTCGACCCTGACTTTCAGTCTCAGGAACGCGTTGAACACGATGCACTCCACCTTCAAATTTTAGGCGTGCGTATGGGGATTCACCTGGTGCTGATGTTCCCTTTGATTTAACTGCAACAGAAATATCTTTGTAGCCGCCCATTTCGCTTTCGGTTGCATCAATTATCTCTACTTTCCAATTGCGCTTTTCTGCATAGCGCATGTACATGCGAAGTAGATCGCCTGCAAACAAGGCAGACTCATCTCCACCGGCTCCAGCTTTAACTTCTAAAATAACATCACGATCATCGTTTGGATCTCGAGGTAAAAGAAGTTCCTCTAATTTTTCTGCGGCATCATCCCGTGCTGCTTCAAGTGCTGGTATCTCTGATGCAAACTCTGGATCAACGCTAGCTAACTCTGCGCCAGCAACAAGATCATCTTCTGCAGATTTCCACGCTTTAAAGCCGGCAACAACTGGTCCTAACTGTGCGTATCGGCGACCAAGTTTGCGAGCATTTGCTTGATCTTCGTGAATAGATGGATCGGCCATCTTTGCTTCAAGTTCGGCGTACTCACGAACCATTTCATGGGCTGATGCAAAACGATCACTGCTCATATGAGTACTCCTTCCTTTCGACTAACGATGCTTTCGACTACTGATGTGTCGTTAACAAATAATTGGTGAAATAAAAAAACCGCGACCACAGCAATTAAGGCTGCGATGCGGTTTCTTTAAAAAGCTAGTTTGAGGTTTTTTTACCGAAGCGCTCTTCGAACTTGGCCACACGACCACCGGTATCAAGAATGCGCTGCTTACCTGTGTAGAACGGGTGGCATACAGAACAAACTTCAACATAGATAGAACCTGTTGTAACAGTTGAGCGAGTTACGAATTTTTCGCCGCAACCACAAGTTACTTGAGTCTCTACGTACTCTGGATGGATCTCTGACTTCATAGTTTTTCCCTCATTCATGTTTGGGTCCTTTTTATCTGAACTAAGTGATCAGGTAATCAGGTGAACCAAACGGTTGTTAATAGGTCCTTAGGGTAAGTGATAAGCCTAGTTTTTGTGAAATCTACGCTTACTTTGAATCATCAGGGCCAGAAGTTGTCTTCTGGATCTGCATCAAAAATTCAACGTTGGATTTGGTGCCCTTCATCTTTTCAAGGAGAAGTTCGAGTGCAGCCTGAGGTTCAAGTGCGTGTAGAACTCGACGAAGCTTCCACACAATGTTGAGTTCTTCTGATCCCATAAGAATTTCTTCTTTACGAGTTCCAGATGCCACAACGTTAACGGCTGGGAAGATTCTCTTATCTGCCATACGGCGATCAAGAATCAACTCCATATTTCCTGTTCCCTTAAACTCTTCGAAAATAACTTCATCCATGCGTGAACCTGTATCGACAAGTGCAGTTGCAAGAATTGTTAGAGAGCCGCCATCTTCAATGTTTCGAGCCGCACCAAAGAACTTCTTAGGTGGATACAAAGCTGCTGAATCAACACCACCAGAGAGAATTCGGCCTGATGCAGGAGCTGCAATGTTGTAGGCACGTCCTAAACGAGTAATTGAATCAAGAAGAACAACAACGTCGTGACCAAGTTCCACAAGACGCTTTGCGCGTTCAATTGCAAGCTCTGCAATTGTTGTGTGGTCATCGGCTGGGCGATCAAATGTTGAGGCAATTACTTCGCCCTTAACTGAGCGTTGCATATCTGTAACTTCTTCAGGGCGCTCATCTACAAGAACAACCATCAAGTGGCACTCAGGATTATTGGTAGTGATTGCATTTGCAATTGACTGCAAGACCATTGTCTTTCCAGCTTTTGGTGGAGAAACAATAAGTCCGCGTTGTCCTTTACCAATTGGAGCAATCAGGTCGATTACGCGAGTAGTGAGAATATTTGGTTCGGTTTCAAGACGTAGGCGCTCCTGTGGATACAAAGGAGTGAGTTTTCCAAATTCCACACGGTTGCGTGCCTCATCAGGTGTAACTCCATTGATTGTTTCAAGAGTAATGAGTGCATTGAATTTCTCTTTGCGCTCTCCTTCGCGAGGTTGGCGAACTTGACCTGTAACAACATCGCCTTTGCGTAAACCATTCTTGCGAACCTGCTGCAGTGAAACATAGACATCGTTTGGTCCTGGCAAATATCCACCGGTTCGGATAAATGCATAACTCTCGAGAATATCTAGTAAGCCGCCAACAGGAACAAGAACATCGTCTTCACTTAATACTGGTTCGCGTTCTTCTCGTGGTCCACGATCACGGTTGCGATCACGGTTTCGATTGCGACCTTGACGATCATTGCGATCAAATCGATCACGG
>JBIIGW010000099.1:0-3582 GCA_044236295.1 Candidatus Planktophila sp. | reverse complement strand
CATGAAATCCCAAAGATAAAACTTAATAGAAGTAGGGTTTGATTATGCCAGAACACACGCGGGTGGATGAGTTTCTTACTTCACTCCTATCAATATGTAAGCCACTCGAGCCTTTTGAGATGTCCTTGCTTGATGCTCATGGAGCCACATTGGCTGAAGATATTTATGCAGGCGATCGGTTGGTCTTGAGATCAGGTACACGAATCCGATCTACACAGATTGGCTTAGCTGCCTCTATTGGTCGCGATCATTTACCAACTAGACCACATCCTCGAGTCGTTGTACTTTCGGCCGGACCAGATCTTGTTGAACCAGGTCAGCAACTTAAAAACGCAAGTGATGAGTATGAGACTAATTCCTGGTTGCTAACAACTGCAGTGCGTGAAGTGGGCGCAGTTGCCTATCGCGTGCATTCAATTCCAGAAACAGAAGAAGAGTTACAGAAAGTTATTGAAGACCAATTAGTTCGTGCAGATTTGATTATCATTTCTGGAGAACGCCATGATGATTCATTTGATCTCATTACGCGCACTATTTCATCTCTCGGGACAATTACAACTGTTGATATGGCTATAGAGGCTAGCGGTCGCCACAGTTTTGGCACGATTGGTCCGGATCAAACACCGGTTGTAACACTTCCAGGTGATCCAATTGCGGCATACATTTCATTTGAGCTTTTTGTGCGCCCAATGATTAGAACAATGTTAGGTGCTTCAACAATCCATCGTCCATCTGTAAAGGCATCCTTAGAAAAGCCCATTGAATCGACAGAAGGTATGCGCTCTTACATTCGCGCAGTTTTAGCAGAAGATGGGAAGTCAGTTACACCCCTGGAATCTCAAGATGAGCAATCAACACTTTCTGATGCAAATGCATTCATTGCAATTTCTGAGGCAGATACTTCTTTTAAAACTGGTGATCGCGTAAACGTCGTAGTTCTTGAGCGTCGATATATCTAGGATATCTCCAGGATATATAGAGGCAATTATGAAACGAGAATGGCCAATCGAATTAAAAAATAGTGAGTTAACTTTGAGACCGTTGCGATTTCGGGATATGAAGAAATGGAATCGTGTCAGAGCAGAAAATAGAGATTGGTTGTCTCCATGGGAGGCAACAATTCCTAGCATTAGCCAAGAAAACATTGCAGAACTTCCAACTTATTTTGGAATGGTGCGATCCCTTCAGATTGAGGCCCGCAACGGCCGATCTTTTTCCTTAGCAATTTGGAAGGGGGCCAACTTAATTGGGCAGATATCTTTGGGTGGCGTGATTTATGGAGCCATGCGCGGGGGCCACATTGGATATTGGATTGATCGCAATTTTGCCAACCGTGGATACACAACAATGGCAGTTCAAATACTCACCGAATATGCTTTTAAAGAGTTAAATCTGCACCGGATAGAAATTAATTTACGTCCTGAAAATGCAGCTTCCAGAAAAGTAGCTGAAAAGGCGGGCTACATTCTTGAGGGGCAGAGGCCCCGATACTTACATATCGACGGAGATTGGCGAGATCACATAGTTTTTGTGAAGGAAAATCCTGGGCGTTAGTAGTGCTTAAATCCCCGAAAAATCTGGGGGCTTCTTTAAGATTTACCATTATGGCTTCGGGTCTAATCTATCTAGCAATCATCGGGATGTGGGTTGCTTATTTTGCGCCCCGCTGGATCCATGACCGTAATGAATTTTCAGGAAAATCAGTTGAGCAATTTAAGATCGCTCTTCGAGTTGTCGCAGCACAATCACCAGGCGGTGCCAACTCATCAGGTGCAATTCATATTGATTTAGATAGGGAAGCAAAAGTTCGACAATTACTTTTGCGAAGAAGGATTATCTTTTTAATTATTGCATTTTCAATTGTCACAACAATCGTTGGAGGCTTTATGAACACCATGCCATTTCTATATGCACTCGTACCACTTTCTGCAATGTTGGTTTACATTGCAAATGTGCGTCGACATGTAATCGCTGATCAATTACATAAGCGTCGTGTTACACAGCTGCATCGTCGTAGTTCTGGTGTATCAGCAACAA
This sequence comes from Candidatus Planktophila sp., assembly GCA_044236295.1. Lineage (GTDB taxonomy): Bacteria > Actinomycetota > Actinomycetes > Nanopelagicales > Nanopelagicaceae > Planktophila. Next base: position 1,545 of record JBIIGW010000099.1, on the reverse strand, counting down.
ACTTAGCTGAAGTTGTTCAACCAAAAGCAAACACTGAACATTGGATTCCATTGTCAGAACGCGAATTAAAAGGTGTAGTAATTGTGCCGCGCGGTTCTGCAACATATCAAAATGTTTGGCAACCATCTGAAGTTCCTGTGCCAACATATGTGAATGCTCCAAAAGCAATTCCTTCAAAACGAGTTATAGACCTGACAACCCCCGGACAATGGTCAGAGGAGCAAGAATTACTGGAAAGACAGGCTTTGGCGGCTGCGTCACCATCTCGAGATGAAATTTTTGATCAACAATTAGCAGAAGAAGCTGTCGAAAGGCTTAATCAGTCTCGCGCTGCTAACGAATAACAACTCAGATCCAGGAATCAAACCACATTCGATCTTGCCACTGTTCATAGGTAATTACTTGACCTGTAAACAACGGTAAGAAGTACAAAAAGCAGATAAAGATGGCAATAAAACCGCCAGCAATAACTCCTTGAGATACAAGAGGATTCAGGCGGCTTTCAAGCAGTAATTTTGCACAGTAGATGATTGCCACAATTAAAAACGGTTGAATAATAATCGCGTAAAAAGTAAACATAGTTCGATCAGGTATTGCAAACCATGGCAGATAACCTGCCACTAAACCGATAATCACAATATTTGCCGCATGATCGGTAGTTCTATTTCTTAATGATTGAATCCAATGGAAAATTACAAAGATAATTGCAACTGTACCTATCCACCACAAAAATGGTGTGCCTAAAGCCAAAACTTCCTGTGCGCACTCATCATTCCCACAACCCTTTGGAGAGTCATAGAAAAATGAGGTAGGTCGAGACATAACTAGCCAACCCAAAGGATTAGATTGGTAAGGGTGTTTTTCAGTCAAACCAACGTGAAAATTAAGCATCTCAGCATGGTAATTAAACAGTGCAATTATTGGGTTACCGGAACTTTGACGGTCCCAACCTCGATCAGAGACAAACCAACCTATCCATGTCATTGTGTAAACATTTAAAGGAAGAAAGCCATATCGAGCAACAACTCCGGCAATTTTGCGAGGAGTTTTGCGAATATCATCTGCAACTAAAATTCGATAAAGAGTTATGAAGACGACCACTGCAATGAAATAGATAGCACTCCATTTACAACCGAGAGCTAATCCAAATGTAATTCCCGCCCACCAATGTCTGTTTTGGCTCCACAAATAGATACCCAAAAGAGTAAAAAAAGTTAAGAACAAATCAAGGAGGGCCGTTCGAGAATGAACTAGCAACAGTCCATCAATTGCCATTAATCCTGCAGCAAGAGCTGTTAAAACTGGTGAATAGAAAAGAACATGGACCAAACGTGCAATCAAAAGAATTAATAAAGTTCCAAAGACTGCTGTGGCAAAACGCCATCCAAATTCACTATCGCCAAAGATTGCAATACCTGCAGCGATAAGCCATTTACCTATAGGTGGATGAACAATAAACTCTGGATCGGCACCTGTTACTTCTACTCCAAAGTTGAGAAGATCTCGGGCCCCATCAACGTAGTAAAGCTCGTCAAAGATAAAACC
>JBIIGW010000098.1:0-3600 GCA_044236295.1 Candidatus Planktophila sp. | reverse complement strand
GATTCAAGTTGCTTGCACGGATTCATTCAAATGCAGTCAGATCCACAACAGGTATTGAAATTCACCCAGGTGCAAAGATTGGGCGCAGGTTTTTTATTGACCACGGCATGGGGGTTGTAATTGGTGCCACTGCTGTTGTTGGAGATGACGTAATGCTCTATCACGATGTGACATTAGGAGCTCGAGGAATCCAAACCGGCAAGCGTCATCCAACCATTGGCAACGATGTTGTGATCGGGGCCGGCGCAAGAATTCTTGGCAACATAAGCGTTGGCGAAGGAAGCCGAATTAGTGCGAACTCTGTAATTACGCGTGATCTACCGGCAAAGAGCATTATCGATAAGGCTGATTTTTTCGTCATTTAGCCGTATTCGTAAGGCAGTTAACACGCTCGTAACCTGAATTTGTAACAATGCTTCTATGAGTGCAGATAGAAGTAAGCAGCAAGAGTTCGTCCTTCGAACCCTAGAAGAGCGCGATATTCGTTTTGTTCGTCTGTGGTTTACAGATGTTTTAGGTTTCCTTAAATCTGTTGCTATCGCTCCTGCCGAATTAGAAAATGCTTTTGAAGAAGGCATTGGATTCGATGGTTCTGCAATCGAAGGCTTTGCGCGAATCACTGAATCTGACATGTTGGCAAAACCTGATCCTGCTACATTTTCAATTCTGCCATGGCGCACAGAATCTCCAGGTGCAGCCAGAATGTTCTGCGATATAGCACTTCCTGATGGAACATCATCACCATCGGATCCACGAAATGTTTTGCGTCGAATTTTAGAGAAATCAACCAAGATGGGTTATGCCTGTTACACACACCCAGAGATTGAATTCTTCTTATTTAAGAAAGCACCAGAAGTCGGAGTTGCACCTGTTCCTGTAGATCAAGGTGGATATTTCGACCACACTCCAGCAGTTGTTGGTCATGATTTTAGGCGCCAGGCTATTACCTTGCTTGAGGCAATGGGAATTAGTGTTGAGTTTTCTCATCATGAAGGCGCACCCGGACAACAAGAGATTGATCTGCGTTATGCCGATGCGTTAACTACTGCAGATAACATCATGACATTTCGCCATGTCATTAAAGAGGTTGCCCTGGATCAAGGTTTCCATGCATCGTTTATGCCCAAACCATTCACCGATCATCCAGGTAGTGGAATGCACACCCACGTTTCATTATTTAAGGGCGAAGAGAATGCATTCTTTGATGCAGATGCAGAGTTTAATCTTTCTGCCGTAGGCCGCTCGTTTATTGCCGGACTTATTAAGCACGCACCAGAGATCACAGCAATTACTAATCAGTGGGTCAACTCTTATAAACGTTTACATGGCGGGGGAGAAGCACCTGCATATGCAAACTGGGGACAAAGTGATCGCGGCGCGTTAGTTAGAGTTCCTATGTATAAGCCAAAGAAAGAACAATCAACGAGAATTGAATTTCGTTCACCAGATACTGCCTGTAATCCATATTTAGCCTACGCAGTTATGTTGGCAGCTGGTTTAAAGGGAGTTGAAGAAAAGTACGTACTTACGGATTCAAAGGATCCTGTCGTCTTGCCATCAAACCTAAATGAAGCGATTATTGAGATGGAAAAGAGCCAATTAGTGCGTGAAACCTTGGGCGAACATGTCTTTGAGTTCGTACTTCGAAACAAGCGTGCAGAATGGCTGGAATACAGCCGCCAAGTAAGCGCATTCGAACTCGATCGTTATTTGCCAGTCCTTTAATTTAAGCGTTACCCTTAACTCATGAGAAAGCGCAGCCTCCTCCTTAGCTGCCGTGGCGGGGCCAAGTAACCGGTCCCCTCGCTGCGGAGTTTTGTCGTACCGGTTAAAAGACAAAACCCGCCAAATTTAAGGAGCAGTAAATGAATTTCCCACAGCAAATACCTTCAAAGATGCCCGTGCATCGTTATTCGGCATTTCATCCAATTGATTTACCTGATCGCACATGGCCACATCAAAAGATGACCAAGGCGCCTAAGTGGTCATCCGTTGATCTTCGAGATGGAAACCAAGCGCTAATCGATCCAATGGATACTCCTCGCAAACTTGCGATGTTTAAGTTGTTAATTGCAATGGGTTACAAAGAGATCGAAGTTGGATTTCCAAGTGCTAGCCAAACAGACTTTGACTTTGTTCGTAAGATTATCGATGAAGATTTAATCCCTGATGATGTCATCATTCAGGTTTTAACTCAGGCCCGCGAACCTCTTATCCGTCGCACATTTGAAGCAGTTAAAGGTTCCAAGCAGGCGATTATCCATTTGTATAACTCAACCTCTGCCCTACAACGCCGCGTCGTTTTTGGTTTAGATAAAGATGGAATCAAAAAAATCGCAACTGATGCTGCCCAGCTTTGCCTTGATCTAGTTGCAACAGTGCCAGAGACAAAAATTTCATTTGAGTACTCACCAGAGTCCTATACAGGTACAGAGCTCGAGTTTGCTGTAGAGGTCTGTAACGCCGTAAACCGAGTCTGGAAGCCAACTAAAGAGTGGAAGACAATTATGAATCTTCCAGCAACTGTTGAGTTAACCACTCCTAATGTTTATGCAGATTCAATTGAGTGGATGTGTCGCAATCTTGAAAACCGCGAAAATGTCATTGTCTCTCTTCACCCACACAATGATCGAGGCACAGGTGTTGCAGCAGCAGAACTCGGTTTTCTTGCAGGAGCAGATCGCATCGAAGGAACACTATTTGGTAATGGAGAGCGAACCGGAAATGTTTGTCTTGTAACACTTGGCATGAATTTAGTGTCACATGGAATTGATCCTCATATTGATTTTTCAAACATCGATGAGATTCGCCGAACTGTTGAGTATGCAAACCAACTTCGCGTGCCAGAGCGCCATCCATATGGCGGAGATCTTGTCTTTACTGCATTTTCTGGATCACACCAAGATGCAATCAAAAAAGGCTTCGATCACCTAGAACGAGATGCAAAGGCTGCCGGCAAAGAAGTTCGTGACTTCACTTGGGCAGTTCCGTATTTGCCAATTGACCCATTAGATATTGGTAGATCATATGAAGCAGTGATTCGCGTTAACTCTCAATCAGGTAAGGGTGGCGTTGCTTATTTGATGAAGAATGAGCATCACTTAGATCTACCGCGCCGTTTACAGATTGAGTTTTCAAAAGTTGTTCAGGCAAAGACTGATTCCGAAGGTGGAGAAGTTGATGCAAATGATCTTTGGAATATTTTCGAAGATGAATATCTACCAACCGATTCTGCTCCATGGGGCCGTTTTCGCCTTAAGGGCTTGTCTCAAACATCAGTACTCGGCGAAGATGTGCATTTAACTGCGACGATAACCGATCGTGGTGAAAAGCATGAACTCATAGGCCAAGGAAATGGTCCCATTGCAGCCTTTTGTAATATTTTGCAAAACTACGGGGTAGATGTTCGAGTTCTAGATTATTTCGAGCATGCACTTGCTGCAGGTGGAGATGCATCGGCTGCGGCATACCTAGAGTGTGCAATCGATGGTGATGTTTTCTGGGGAGTGGGAATTGATCCAAACACCACAACGGCCTCACTCAAAGCGGTCGTGTCTGCGATAAATCGCGCAATTCGCTAGATCCACGCACTACCTTTAC
>JBIIGW010000123.1:0-3616 GCA_044236295.1 Candidatus Planktophila sp. | reverse complement strand
GCAATTACTTTCTTCGAATTTTTAGTTCAATGTCTGCAGGCGTACATCTTTACCTTGCTGACTGCGCTTTACATCGGTGGTGCTTTAGCCGATGAGCACTAACTCAGCAAGGAAATAGCACTACAACCACCAAACAGAAATACCAACGGAAAGGTAAGAAAAATGACAGGCACACTCAACCTCGTCGGTTACGGTCTTGCAGCAATAGGACCTGGACTTGCAGTGGGAATGATCTTCGCGGCATACATCAACGGTGTAGCTCGCCAACCAGAAGCACGTAGCGTTCTACAGCCAATCGCATTCCTTGGATTTGCTATGGCAGAAGCTCTAGCTCTCTTCGGTCTCGTACTCGCATTCGTTCTCTAATCACTAATCGATAACTAACTAGAGGAATTCAGATGTCACACATTTTGATTGCGGCAGGCGGAGCACCCAATCCACTTTTGCCACATTCAGCAGAAATAGTCGTCGGCTTCATTGCCTTCGGCCTTCTCTACTTTGTAATGCTCAAAAAAGTAGTTCCTATGTTCGAAAAAGCATTTAAGGCTCGCACTGAAGCAATTCAGGGCGGCATTGAGCGCGCTGAAAAAGCACAGGCAGAAGCTGCCGACGCGCTAGTTCAGTACAAGGAACAACTTTCAAAGGCACAGTCTGAGTCTCAAGCACTTCGTGAAGATGCTCGAGTTCAAGGCGCTGCAATAGTTGAAGAGCTTCGCGCAAAGGCACAAGAAGAGGCAGCAAGAATTACTGCTGCGGCTCATGCTTCGATAGAAGCAGAGCGTCAGCAAGCAGTTACTTCACTTCGCAATGAAGTTGGTGCTCTAGCTGTTGAGTTGGCATCAAAGATTGTGGGAGAAGCACTTGATGATCAAGCGCGTCAATCACGAATAGTTGATCGCTTCCTTGAAGATCTAGAGAAGTCAAAGTAGGAAGGAAAAGAAGATGAGAGCTCATCTTGGGGGCAGCAGTAGGGCCTCACTCGTTGCTGCACGCATAGCACTTGATGCTGCAGTAAAAGGTGTTGATGCAAAAACTGCTTCAACATTGAGCTCTGAACTTTTCTTTATTACAGATGTTTTGGGTTCTAACATCTCAGTTCGCCGCGCACTGACTGATCCATCTCGTGATGCAAAGTCAAAGAGTGTGTTTGTTAAAGATCTTTTGGCTTCAAAGGTGGGAGCGCCTGCTCTTGGTTTATTGACCGAGATTTCAGCGCTACGTTGGTCTGGGGCTAAAGATTTAGTACAAGTTATTGAGCAATTGGCAATTGAAGCGGAGGCATCAGCAGCCAATATCTCTGGCGAACTAGACCGAGTCGAAGAAGAGATTTTCGTGGTTTTCAACGCCATTACAAACTCTTCCGAACTACGTAAAGCATTTAAGTCAGATGCAGTTCAAGCTAAATCAAAACTTGCACAAGAGATTTTAAAAAATGCATCAGCTTCAACTTCAAAACTGCTATCTCATATGGTCAACTCTTGGCGTGGGCGCAGCATTGAAGCCACTTTTGCAGATTATCAATGGGCATTGGCAGCGCGCCGTAATCGAGTGATCGCACTGGTTAAGGTTGCTGCACCATTAACTCAAGATCAGCAAACACGTTTGGTAACTGCTTTAACTAGCAAAGTAGGACAGCCTGTTCGCATAAATATTGAAATCGATCCTCATGTTATTGGGGGAGTTTCAGTGAAGTTCGCAGATGAAATCGTTGATGGATCAATTTCTAATCGTTTGGCTGGGGCCGCACGCGCTTTAGCCGGAAGCAAATAAAGGGAGAAACAGATGGCAGACCTAAAGATCAATCCTGAAGAGATTCAGGGTGCCTTAGCGAACTTCGTTAAGTCATACGATCCAGGCGTTGCAGCTCGCGACGAAGTTGGAACTGTTAGCCAAGCAGGTGATGGAATCGCTCGCGTAGAAGGGTTGCCATCAACGATGGCAAACGAGTTGCTCCGTTTTGAAAACGGAACGTTAGGACTTGCACTCAACCTCGACGTCCGCGAAATCGGTGTTGTTATTTTGGGTGGAACCGAAGGAATTGGTGAAGGAACATCTGTTCGTGGAACTGGTGAAATTCTCTCTGTACCAGTTGGAGATGGTTTCCTAGGTCGAGTTGTAGATGCACTCGGTAATCCAATTGATGGCAAGGGTGAAATCAAAGCTGATGCTCGTCGCGCATTAGAACTTCAGGCTCCCTCTGTAGTTCAGCGCCAGCCAGTTAAAGAGCCACTTGCTACAGGAATTAAAGCAATCGATGCATTGACTGCTATCGGTCGTGGGCAGCGCCAGTTGATTATTGGTGACCGTCAGACTGGAAAGACAGCCATTGCTGTAGACACAATTATTAACCAGAAAGAAAACTGGAAAACTGGCGACAAGAAGAAGCAAGTTAAATGTATTTATGTTGCTATTGGTCAGAAGGGTTCAACGATTGCAGCCGTTAAGGGCGCACTCGAAGAAGCAGGTGCAATGGAGTACACAACTATCGTTGCATCACCTGCATCAGATCCAGCAGGCTTTAAGTACCTAGCTCCTTACACAGGTTCTGCAATTGGTCAGCACTGGATGTACAACGGTGAGCACGTACTAATTGTTTTTGATGATCTATCAAAGCAGGCCGAGGCTTATCGTTCAGTTTCACTTCTACTTCGTCGTCCACCAGGTCGCGAAGCGTATCCAGGAGACGTTTTCTACTTGCACTCACGTCTATTGGAGCGTTGCGCAAAGCTCTCTGACGAATTAGGTGGCGGCTCAATGACTGGCCTACCAATCATTGAAACCAAGGGAAATGACGTTTCTGCATTTATTCCGACAAACGTAATTTCGATTACAGACGGTCAGTGCTTCCTCGAAACAGATTTGTTTAACGCGGGTGTTCGTCCAGCGATTAACGTGGGTGTATCTGTATCGCGTGTAGGTGGATCTGCTCAGACTAAGGCGATGAAAAAGATTGCCGGACGTTTGCGTCTAGACCTTGCACAGTTCCGTGAACTTGAAGCTTTCGCAGCATTTGGTTCAGATCTAGATGCTGCTTCAAAGGCTCAGCTAGAGCGTGGTGCACGAATGGTTGAACTTCTTAAGCAAGGTCAGTACTCACCGTACTCACTTGAGCGCCAGATCGTTTCAATTTGGGCAGGTACTTCAGGTCGTCTCGATGATGTTGCCGTTGCAGACATTCGTCGATTCGAACTAGAACTACTTGATTTCATTGGTCGTGAGCGCAAAGAGATCTTTACAGTTATCTCTGAAACTAAAGTTTTGGAAGATGACACAATTGCAAAGATGGATGAAGCAGTTGCTGCATTCAAGAAACTCTTTAAGCCATCAGCTGCGGCAATAGTAAATGATGCACCTGCAGAGGCTTTAGATGGCGTCGAGGCAGAACAGGTTACTAAGTACGTTGCACCGGCGGTGAAGAAGTAACTCATGGGTGCCCAACTTCGCGTCTATCGCAGACGCATGCGATCGGTTAAAGCGACTAAGAAGATCACGAAGGCTATGGAGTTAATCTCTGCCTCTCGTATCGTCAAGGCGCAGCAACGGGTTGCAGCATCAACTCCATATGCAAATGAGTTGACTCGTGCGGTATCGGCAGTCGCGACGTTTTCTTCAACTG
>JBIIGW010000015.1:0-13784 GCA_044236295.1 Candidatus Planktophila sp. | reverse complement strand
TAATGCCTTGCAACCACTGGGTATTGATTTAATTGGATTAAATTGCGCAACGGGCCCAACGGAGATGTCAGAACATCTTAGATATCTAAGTAAGAATGCTGATGTCGCAATTTCCGTAATGCCAAATGCAGGTTTACCAGTTCTGGGGCCGAAAGGTGCCAGCTATCCTCTTGAACCTGAAGAATTGGCAAGTGCATTGGATGCTTTTGTAACTGATTATGGAATATCACTTATCGGTGGTTGCTGTGGAACAACACCAGCGCACTTAGAGGCAGTTGTTAAGAAGCTCGATCGTAGAAACATTATAAACAGAGAGCCTTCAATAGAACCTGGTGCATCTTCTTTATATCAGTACGTCCCATTCAGGCAGGACAAAACATATTTAGCGATTGGTGAGCGCACCAATGCCAACGGTTCACGTGCATTTCGAGATGCGCTGCTTGAAGAGGACTGGGAAAAGTGTGTGGAGATAGCACGTGATCAAATTCAAGAGGGTGCACACATGTTGGACCTATCTGTTGACTATGTAGGCCGCGATGGTGCATCCGACATGGCCGAACTGGCTTCTAGATTCGCAACAGCAAGCACTCTTCCTATCGTTCTTGATTCAACAGAGCCATCAGTTTTAAAAGCTGGTTTAGAACATCTCGGTGGGCGTTGTGTAATTAACTCCGTCAACTATGAAGATGGTGACGGACCAACATCTAGGTTTGCAAAAATCATGCCTTTGGTTAAGGAGCATGGCGCTGGAGTTGTCGCCCTGACCATCGATGAACAGGGACAAGCAAGAGATTGCGAATGGAAACTCAGGGTTGCTCGTCGATTGATCACCGACTTACGCGATAACTGGGGAATGAACGTGGGGGATATCCTAATTGATTGTCTAACTTTCCCAATAGCAACAGGCCAAGAAGAAACTCGACGCGATGGAATAGAAACGATAAATGCGATTAAGAGGCTTAAAGAAGAGTTTCCCCAGGTACAAACAACTTTAGGAATTAGTAATGTTTCTTTTGGGCTCAATCCTGCCTCGCGAATAGTGTTGAACTCAGTCTTCCTTCATGAGTGCGTTCAGGCTGGTTTGGATTCAGCAATCGTTCATCCATCAAAAATTACTCCGATAAACCGTATAGATGAGAGAGCCAAACAAGTAGCTCTTGACCTGATTTATGACCGTCGAACCTTCGATGGGCAAGAGTGCACCTATGACCCTCTTGCAGAGTTTCTGCAGTTGTTTGAAGGCGTTGAACTAACCTCAAGTAAGAATGCACGCGCAGAAGCTTTGGCTGCACTTCCACTTTTTGAACGACTACAGCGACGGATTATCGAGGGCGAAAAGGTTGGCTTAGAAGATGACCTCAAGTTAGCGCGAGATCAGGGAACAAAACCTCTGGAAATCATTAATGACCATCTGTTGGAGGGAATGAAAGTAGTAGGAGAATTGTTCGGAAAAGGTGAAATGCAACTGCCATTCGTTCTTCAAAGTGCAGAGGTAATGAAAACCGCCGTAGCACTTCTTGAGCCATATATGGAGAAAACCGATGATCAGGGCCGTGGAACTATGCTGCTTGCAACAGTTAAAGGCGACGTCCATGACATTGGGAAAAACCTGGTTGACATTATTCTGACAAATAACGGATATAGAGTTGCAAACATTGGAATTAAACAAACAGTTAATCAGATTATTGATGGAGCAATGGAGGCAAACGCTGACGTAATCGGTATGAGCGGATTACTTGTGAAATCAACAGTTATCATGAAGGAAAATCTAGAAGAGATAACTTCACGTGGATTAGACCAACGCTGGCCAATAGTTCTTGGGGGAGCAGCCCTTACTCGAGCCTACGTTGAGCAGGATCTAGCATCTGTTTTTCCAGGTCAGGTGCGATATGCAAGAGATGCATTTGAAGGTTTACGTCTAATGGATGCAATGATGGCAGTTAAACGAGGTGAAGCCGGAGCTGCGCTACCTCCACTAAAAGAGAGAAAAACTGTAAATACTCGAATCAAAGAGAGCGATATTCCTCTTGATGAAGTGCGAAGTGATGTCAGCACGGATGCAACAATTCCAACGCCTCCCTTTTTCGGTTCAAAAGTTGTTAAAGGAATATCACTTGCAGACTATTCGGGGATGTTAGATGAACGAGCACTATTCGTTGGTCAGTGGGGCTTGAAAGGTAATCGTGGGGAGTATGAGGATATGGTTCTAAATCAGGGCCGCCCACGTTTGAGAGCTCTTATGAATGAAGTCCAATCAAACGGTTGGCTCAACGCTGCAGTTGTTTATGGTTACTTTCCTTGCTATAGCGAGGGAAATGATTTAGTAATACTTCATCATGAAGGAGAGAACAAAGGTAAAGAACGTACGAGATTCACGTTTCCGCGACAACGCCGTGATCGACGCTTGTGTATCAGTGATTTCTTCGCATCAAAAGATTCTGATAAAACCGATGTTGTAGCTTTTCACGTTGTAACAATGGGTGCCTCAGTTAGTAAGGCAGCAGCAGAGTTATTTGAGGCGAATAAATATAGGGAATACCTTGAACTCCACGGACTTTCCGTCCAACTTACCGAAGCGCTTGCTGAGCATTGGCATTCTCGTGTTCGAGAAGAGTTGCGAGTGAGAGATGAAGATTCAGAAGATTTGCAGGGGATATTGGACCAAGGGTACAGAGGTTCTCGATACTCCTTTGGCTATCCAGCGTGTCCTGATCTAGAACAACAAGTTCAGTTGTGTTCATTGCTGGAGCCAGAGCGCATCGGTGTTGAGTTATCTGAAGAATTTCAGCTTCATCCAGAACAGTCCACATCCGCAATCATCGTTCACCATCCTGAAGCCAAATATTTCAATGCGAATTAGCAACTGATGTCAGAATTCTTTGAAGCAGTTTTTTTTGACATGGATGGCCTGACTGTTGATTCAGAACCTCAATGGTTTATCTCCGAAAAAGAAGTGGTTGAACCTTTTGGATATACATGGACGCAAGATGATCAGGTTGCGTGCCTTGGAGGTCCTCTTAGTAAGTTGGGCGAGTACATGTCTGACAAAACAGGAAATCAAGAGTCTTCATCATATTTTGTCGCAAAATTAATTGAGATTCAGGCTAATCGCATGCGAACAAATACAGTTGCGATGCCTGGTGCAATAGAGCTTGTCAATTCTCTTCGATCTCATGGAGTTAAGACAGCGTTGGTTTCTGCAAGTCCTCGAGTGATCGTTGATGCTGTCTTGGACAATATAGGACATAATCTTTTTCCATTTTCCCTCAGTGGGGATGATGTTCTTAATACAAAGCCAGATCCAGAGGGCTACCTCAAGGCTGCGCGTATGTGCGAAAGTAATATTGAGAACTGTCTTGTTTTCGAGGACTCACTTCCTGGAATGCAGGCCGCAACCTCTAGTGGGGCTTGGTTGATCGCAGTGCCTCATTTAGTACATGTCGAGGAGTCACCACGCGTGCGAAGCATTCAATCGTTGAAACAGTTAAATGTTTCGAAGCTTTTCGAATTACGCAAAGATTTTACAGTTTCTATTTAACTTGTGTGCGCGGGGCAAATCTTCTTGAAAAAGCACCAATCACAAAGCTTTGTTGGATTTGGAGGCCAATAGTCCTTTTCGATAGATATGTTTATCTCTCGAGCAATTCTTAGGAGTGTTTTCTCAGTCGATTCCAAATCCACTAAAGTTGGGTTATTCCTGATTAGTTTCCCATCGCCAAGATAAATGAGCTGGAGTAACCTTGGCAGTACGCCAGTGTTCTTCCAGTATAGAAGCGCATAAACACGAAGTTGAAATAATGCTTTCTCTTCCCAGCCAGGTTTTGGTGCTTTTCCTGATTTGTAATCGACTATACGTACCTCTCCTGTGGGTGCTACATCTAGACGGTCAACATATCCATGGAGATAAATACTCTCTTCTAAATCATTTTCAAGGTGAATCTCGCGATGCGTTGCTTCAAAACTGCGGGGATCTTCAACCGTGAAATAAGTTTGTAAAAGAGATGCGGCACGGTCTAGCCACTCTTTTTCGTTTCCAACAAGCTCTTGCAGTTCCGGCTTACTTTCTATCTGCGCTTTCCAGCGAGAGGGCAGAAGAGCTAAAGCCGTTTCATGGGTACGGTCAATAGCCACCGATTCAAAGAGATCATGTAAAACAGTGTGAACAAGAGTTCCTCTCTCAGCATCTAGTGATGGGGGCTCAGGCAACTTATCAATCTTGCGATAGCGATAGAGAAGTGGACAGTTTTGGTACTCACTTACTGCGCTTGGGGAAAGCCGAAGAGGCTGATTGATACTCATGTTGCGCAAGATACCTCTACCGAAGCTATTTAATTCGCCTAAGATGCTCCCGTGTCGAATTTGGGTTTTTTTGCTGCTGGCGATCGGATTCAACTGACCGATTCCAAAGGAAAGTTGTATAGCTTCACGATAACCCCGGGAAAAGAGTGGCATACGCATAAAGGTTGGATCACTCATGATGATCTCATCGGTCTTCCCGAAGGATCGGTAGTGAGCACTACTGCCGGACTGTCATTCTCAGCATTCAAACCTTTGCTTGCTGATTTTGTTCTGACAATGCGACGTGGTGCGACCATTGTTTATCCAAAAGACGCAGCGATGATAATTGGGGTCGCCGATGTCTTCCCTGGTGCACGGGTTTTAGAGGCCGGTGTTGGAAGTGGGGCACTAACCATTTCTCTGCTTCGGGCAGTAGGAGAGAAGGGCTCCGTTCATTCCATTGAAAGACGTGAAGACTTCGCAGATATCGCACGAGCAAATGTCAATGAATATTTCACGAACCAGACAGATAATTGGAAATTAGACGTAGGTGATTTACAGGATCAAAGTTTTGATTCAGAGTTTGATCGCGTTGTATTAGACATGCTTGCGCCTTGGGAGTGCATTGATATCGCAGCAAAAGCTCTACGTCCAGGTGGCGTCTTTCTAGCTTACGTGGCAACGTCCACGCAACTATCGGCAACAGCCGAAGCTCTAAAAACAGATGGGCGATTTACAGAGCCTGAGAGTTCCGAAACATTGGTTCGTGGATGGCATCACGAAGGTTTAGCGGTTAGACCACAGCAACGAATGATCGGTCACACAGGTTTCATTATTCATAGTCGTCGCATGGCACCAGGTGTAGAAGTTCTTGCTCGCCGTCGACGTCCTGCTAAAGGTGCTTACGGTGTCTCGGAAGATTGAGCGGCTTGTTAATTTAACAATAGCTCTCCTTGCAACAAAAAGATATCTAACTAAATCCGAGATCTTCCGAACAGTCGATGGTTATGAGGGATCCCCGGAGACGAAAGAACGAATGTTTGAACGCGACAAAGATGATCTTCGCACTCTTGGAATCGAGATAGAAGTTGGAAGTTTTGATCCAATTTTCCTCGATGAAGCAGGTTATAGAATAAATCAAGCGGCGTATCAAATGGACTTAGGTGTCCTTTCACCAACGGAGATTTCCTTGTTGTCGCTAGCAGCTGAAAGCTGGCAAGGTGCGGCGTTAGACGATGCTGCGCACCGAGTGCTATTAAAGATTCGCTCCCTGGGTGAACCAATGGATGGTTTGGAGCTTCCCGCTATTTCATCACGCCTATCCAACAGTAGTGATGACATCGCGATAATTGGCAGTGCAATCGCCGACAGATCCTTCATTAATTTCTCCTACACTTCATCTGATTTTCGAATCGAACCTCGCACGGTAATTCCTTTCTCTCTCGCAACACATAGGGGCTTCTGGTATGTGGCATCTATAGATCAGGAAAAGAAAGATGTTCGAGTATTTCGTTTAGATCGAATAAGCGGTGGAGTCGTAAAGGGTTCCAAGTCCAGTGGTTTTACCGCGCCAATAGATTTTGATTTCAATCAAGTGCTGACACAATCGCAAACTAATACCCTCGCAGTAATTGATGTGAGAAAAGGTAAAGGTCAAATTCTGCGTAACCTCGCAATTTCGTCGAAAGATCTAGGGGAGTGGGATCAGATAGAAATCCCCATTGTGAGCCTCGAAAACTTGCGTTCTCTTGCCCTTTGGCATGAGGAAGATGTATTTGTCCGATCACCACAGCAGCTAGTTGACATGATTGTGGATTCACTGCAAAAGATTGTAGCTACTCATGGTCAATGATTTGTCAGCACCTCTTTTGAGGACTGCGCGCTTACTAGATTTGGTACCTTATCTCCACGCGAACCAAGGTATATCTCTCAAGGAATTAGCTAGTGACTTTGGAGTCAGTTCAGCTCAGATTCAATCAGATTTAACCACTCTCTGGATGTGTGGGCTGCCCGGATATACGCCGTTAGAGTTGATGGATTTAGAGTTCGACTCTGGTTTTGTAACCATTCGAAATGCCACGACACTTTCCAAACCTCGCAAGGTCTCTATGGAAGAGGGTTTAGCGCTTCTATTGGGTCTAGAACTTTTGCAACAGAGACTTCCTTTAGATAGAGCGGACCTACGAAAAGAAATCGAAACTCTAAAAAAGAAATTGTCTAGCAGGGTTGATGCGCCAAAGACGGTTATCGTTTCAGCTGGCGAAGATCATGAGGTGGTGCAGCCACTTCTTGAATCCATCAAGAGTTCATCTAGAGTTGAAATCTCATATCATTCTCTGTATTCAGATCAAATCACAACCAGAACTGTTACTCCACTTTTGGCTTACGAGGAAAAGGGTCAGAAATACCTTCGTGCTTTTTGTTTCCTTGCGATGGATTACCGAATTTTTCGCATAGATCGAATACTAACCCTTAGAATTTTAGATAAATTGAATCCTCGGAATAAGGAGAATTTGGAGGGAATTACCCTCTCTGCGGGATCTGTCAATGATGGCTTCTCCTATTCCATCAAGGTTCTAAATACCTCCCGTGAGGTAGCCGAAAGATTTGCCATTGAATCTCATTTAAAGCAGATGAAATTGCCTTATACAACTGTTGAGCTTTCCTCCTTTTCTAAGGAATGGATCCTGCGTGCCGTATTAGCAACTGCCTCAGATGTAGAACTGATCGAACCCTTGGATATTCGTAAGGAGATCGCCAAGCGTGCTCAATCTCTTTTAGTTCGATATTCCGATAATTAGCACCTAGGCGATAATCTGAACCTGGTGTAAACTCGCCTACATACGAACTATTGACGGTTGGAGTTTTAAATGAATCTAGGCGCACGCGAAATTATCGTTCTTCTCGTAGTGGTTTTAGTTCTATTTGGTGCAAAGAGATTGCCAGATTCAGCACGCTCTCTCGGTCGTTCAATGCGAATTTTCAAGAGTGAGATGAAAGAAATGAAGGCTGACGACAAGCCCGCAAACGACGAAGGTAATTCAGAAAAGTAAATTTATGGCGTCGACTAATGACGCGAGGATGCCCTTATTAGATCATTTGCGTGAGTTTCGCAAAAGGATTGTTCGTGCAGCCGTTGCGATATTTCTTGCATCCGGTATCGGTTGGTATTTCTACAATACGATTATTACAACACTGGCCGAACCCGTATGCGATTTAAAGTCCGCGCAGCTTTCAGGTTCAGAAAATTGCGGAGCCCTATATATCAGCGGTGTATTAGGGCCTTTAAATTTACAGATGAAGGTTGCTGTTCTAACTGGAATCATCATTTCGGCGCCGTTCTGGTTATATCAACTATGGGCATTCATAGCACCGGCGTTGCACCGTAAAGAGAAGAGAAACAGTTTTCTTTTCATTCTTTCTGCCACGCCCTTCTTCGGCTTTGGGGCAGCACTTGGATATTTAATTCTGCCACTTGCTATTAAAGTTCTTTTTGGGTTTACACCTGAAGCGCTGAATAACTTAGTGAGATTCGACGATTATCTCGATTTTGTTTTGCGAATAATTCTGCTATTTGGCTTGGCATTTGAGCTTCCAGTTTTTCTCTTAACATTTAACTTAATCGGATTCTTACGAGGTAAAACGATTCTACGTCCGTGGAGAATATGGGTTTTCGGTATTTTTGTTTTTTCAGCGGCTTTCACACCGACAGCAGATCCATTCACTATGCTCTTGCTGGCATTGCCAATCATGGTTTTGTATTTCATGGCTGGATCTATCGCCGTTTTAGTTGATAGAGCAAGGGATAAAAAGTCTGATCAAACATCTATAGGGACTTCTTCAATCGATTCACCAACGTCCATATCTGAATAGCCGATAGGCTTTCTCTATGTGGGCACTGGTTATTAATCCTGTATCAGGTCAGGGTAAAGGTGCAGTTGTTGGGAAGTATGTTGCTGGTTTTTTAAATCGTAAATCCGTGCCGTACACAATCGTTACAGGCAATTCATCAGTTGCACTTTCAAATCACCTTCAATTATTTCTAGATTCTTGTACCGATTGTCATGGTGTCATCGCAGTCGGGGGAGATGGACTACTGCATATAGTTCTGCAAAAGGTTATCCCGGCACATATCCCGATTGCTATTATTCCCGCAGGAACGGGTAATGATTTTGTTAGATCGCTTGGTTGGGATCTCGATGATATTGATTTGCAATTAGAGAAAGTCCTAACCGGGTCGCCCAAACAACTAGATGCTGGGTTGGTAGACGGTGAATGGTTTGCCAGTGTTCTATCTACGGGCTTTGATGCTGTCGTTAATGAACGCGCAAACAAATTAAGTTGGCCAAAGGGTCCAATGAAATACAACGCTGGTATTGCAATTGAACTCCCTCGATTTAAACCAAGAATGTATGAAATTCATCTTGATGATCGGACAATCACTACGCAGGCGATGTTGATTGCAGTAGGAAATGGTCGATCCTACGGTGGTGGGATGCTCGTATGCCCGGATGCTGATATGACAGATGGCTTGTTTGATGTCATGGTTTTGCATCCTGTTTCTAAGATTGAGTTCATCAAGGTATTTCCATCGGTCTTCATCGGTGCTCACATAAATCATCCAGCCGTAGAAATAGTGAGAAGTAAGAAGGTGCACATCCAATCCAAGGCGGTTGCCTACAGCGATGGAGAGCGAATAGGTCAATTGCCAGTAAATGCCGAATGCATTCCCGGAGCCATGCTTGGATGGGCTCCATGAGTACCCCAGCTGCTGCATACGCTGCGGCTAAAAAGCGTGGGGCTCATCCAGTTACTACAGCTTTCGTTCAGAGCTTTGATTTCGAATTTGACCCTTTTCAGATTTCTGCCTGTCACGCGGTTGAAGATGGCAAGGGCGTTCTAGTTGCTGCTCCAACTGGTGCAGGTAAAACAGTAGTCGGTGAGTTCGCTGCCTATGCAGCTCTCAAAGCGGGGAAGAAGTGTTTTTACACAACTCCAATAAAGGCTCTATCAAATCAGAAGTACGCCGAGTTTGCGGAGAAATTTGGCGAAGATCGCGTTGGGCTTTTAACAGGTGATACCAGTATTAACTCAGAGGCAGATATTCTGGTGATGACTACCGAAGTTCTGCGAAACATGTTGTACGCCGGATCCAATACTCTCACAAATCTCGGTGCTGTTGTCATGGATGAAGTGCATTATCTGGCAGACAAATTTCGAGGCGCGGTATGGGAAGAGGTACTAATCCACTTAATGGAAAGCGTCCAAGTCATTTCTTTATCTGCAACTGTCTCTAATGCCGAAGAGTTTGGAGAATGGTTAGGGGAGATCCGCGGTGAGACTGAGGTTATTGTCAGTGAGATTAGGCCCATACCTTTATTCCAGCATGTGTTAATTGGTAATCGTCTTCTCGATCTGTTCGAGCAACCTGGACGAGTCAATCCCGAAATTTTACAACGCGAACGAGAGGCCATTAGACGCTCATCAATGGGTCGCAATCGCCGATCGCGTTTTGATGAACCCAGTGATCGCCTTTCAAGAGCGGAGATCATTGAAAAACTGCAGCGCGAGAATTTACTGCCTGCGATTACGTTTATCTTCTCACGAATTGGTTGTGATGCGGCAGTGAAACAGTGCCTTCAAGCTGGTCTAAGACTGACATCACCACAAGAACGAGAAGAGATTCGAGCAACCGCTCTTCGTTATACACAAAATATCGCCGAAGAAGATCTCGAAGTTCTTGGCTTCACTGCTTGGCTCACAGCATTAGAGCGTGGAATTGCAGCCCATCACGCAGGTCTTCTGCCAAGTTTCAAGGGCGCTGTTGAAGATTTGTTTCAGCGCGGATTAGTTAAAGCGGTCTTTGCAACCGAAACCTTGGCTTTAGGGATAAATATGCCTGCACGAACAGTAGTTTTAGAAAGGTTGGTGAAGTTCAACGGTGAAGCTCATGTTCCAATTACACCTGGCGAATACACACAACTGACGGGCCGAGCAGGTCGCCGAGGCATTGATATCGAAGGAAATGCGGTAATTCAATGGTCGCCTACTGTTGATTCAGCATCTGCAGCGGGGTTGGCATCTACACGAACATATCCTTTGCGTTCATCCTTTTCTCCCTCCTACAACATGTCAATTAATTTGATATCGCAGTTTGGAAAAGAAAGAGCACGACGCTCACTCGAATCATCATTTGCTCAGTTTCAAGCTGACAGAGCTGTTGTTGGTTTAACAAGGCAGATTCGTAAAAATGAGGCTTTAATTGAAGAGTTAATGAAAGATGCGACTTGTCACCTGGGAGATTTCGCAGAGTATGCGCGTTTTAGAAGATCGATCAAGGAAGTTGAAGTTCTTTTGGGAAGGCGTGATCAGAGAAAAACTTTTGATAACAGGCAAAGAGGTCACCTGGAAGGTGAACTTTCTGATCTTCGAAAAGCAATGAAGAGCCATCCAAGTCACGGATGCGCCGATCGCGAAGAGCACTCTCGATTAGCTGAACGAGCAGGTAGATTGACTCGAGAAAATGATGGATTGACTTCCAGAGTTGAGAATCGAACTCACGTTATTGCCAAAACCTTCGATCAAATCTGTCAAGTGTTAGACCATTTGGATTACATCCAAGGGGAGAAGCCAACGGCACAAGGAAAGATTCTCACAAAGATTTATGCTGAATCAGATCTTCTACTCACAGAGTCAATTCGACGTGGATTACTGAGTGAACTAAGCGGTGCGGAGTTGCTCGCTGTTGTTTCATGCATGATCTTTGAAACTAGATCTTCTGAAAACATTGCACCCAAAATGCCGAGTGCAAAAGTTACCTCGACAATTACTGAAGTCCTATCCTTATGGGCAGAGTTAGAGAAAATCGAAGCCGACTTTGGCGTACAAACGCAGCGCGAACCAGATGCTGGTTTTGCATTTATTTCCTACCGTTGGGCAACAGGAAACTCTCTTGCAAATGTTCTTAAGGGAAGTGATATGTCCGTAGGCGATTTTGTTCGATCAACAAAACAGCTCATCGATCTACTCAATCAAATAGCAGGAGCTAGTGAGGACTTGCGACCAATCTGCAAAGAAGGAATCAAGAAGATCGATCGCGGAGTTGTGGCGTATCTGATGGGGGAGATATGACACTCATGCTTTTAGATAGTGCCTCGCTTTGGTATCGGGCTTACTACGGTATGCCGGATACTTTGCTTTCTCCAGATGGACTCTCCGTAAATGCAATTCGCGGCTATCTCGATATGACTGCGCGGTTAGTGCAAGCGTACAAACCAAACCGGTTAGTCGCATGCCTGGACGGTGATTGGAGACCAAGTTGGCGAGTGGATATCTTCCCTGATTACAAGGCTAACCGAATTGAAGAAGATGGAGAATCAGAGGAAGAGCCAGAAACTTTAACTCCGCAAATTCCTATCCTTCTTGATCTTTTAGATCTTTTTGGAATACCAGTTGTTGGAGTAGATGACTATGAGGCAGATGATGTAATGGCAACATATGCACACATAGAAAAAGGTCCCATACGAATCGTTACCGGAGATAGGGATCTCTTTCAAGTAGTAGACGATAAGAGAGATATCAAAGTGGTTTACCTGGCTAAAGGTATTTCACAACATGACTTAGTCGACACTGCATATGTCGCAAATAAATACTCAATTCCAGGTGATCGTTATGATCTTTTTGCAATGTTTAGAGGTGATCCGTCGGATGGTTTGCCAGGAGTCAAAGGCATAGGTGAGAAAGGTGCAGCAATCATTGTAAATGCATTTGCCAGTGTCGAAGAGGCTTTAGAAGGCGCACACAAAGCTAACGAGGCGCTCCCTCCAGCATTAGCGAAGAAAATAATTGCTGGCGCAGATTATCTAAAAATTGCCCCAACTTTGGTCAGAGTTGCCAGGGACGTACCTTTACCGAAAGTGGAGCTAAGTATTCCTCAACCACCTTCGGATCTTTCACCGATTTATCAATTTAAGGAGCGCTATGGCCTCGGAGCTAGCGTGGATCGTTTGATCAGTGCTTTAGGTTGGTAACGATACTTTTATCGGCATTATCTGGCCTCCTTCTTTCCTTTTCCTACGAACCTGTGGGGAAGTGGTGGATAGCCCCAATTGCAATTGCTGTTCACATGTATGCACTCAATAAAACTAACCGACATTTCACCTCTGTTTTTGTTTTTGCATTTGTATTTAATGCGATAGCCCTACATTGGAGTAGCACATTTGTGGGATCGTTACCTTGGATAATTCTGGCTTTTGGATTGTCGCTTTTCTATCTGCCTTTAAAGTTTGCGACTCGCTGGGGTATGGCTACCTACCCCTTAATTTTCTTACTAATGGAGGAGATTAGAAACTATTTTCCTTTCGGTGGATTTGGATGGATGCGCTTGGCATATAGCCAGCCAGATGCGATTTATTCCAAAATTGCGTCAGTTGGCGGATCACCAGCGTTATCGGCAATTGTCTTACTGATTTCCTTATTCATTTTTTTCATTAGTCAAAAGAAATTCTCAGTAATACCTTTGATTCCAGTTCTTTTTCTCTTCATTCCCATTCAATTGCAGATTACGGGCACAACTTCTGTGCTAATGATTCAAGGAAATGTTCCTGAATACGGACTTGATTTTAATTCAAGAGCTAAAGCTGTCTTTAATAATCACTTGAAATTGACTCAAGAAGAGCTAAAGAAAGATGACAAAGTCGATTTTGTTCTTTGGCCAGAAAACGCTGTCGATGTGGACCCATTTGCCAATAATGATGTCTCTGATGCTCTCAATAGTATTGAAAAGCCTTTGATTATCGGTGCGGTATTGGGCAAGGGTGAGAAACTACTGAATACTTCAATTTTATGGGATAAAAACCAGCCCCAAGTCTACATTAAACAGCATCTCACGCCCTTTGGAGAATACATACCGTTGCGTTCGCTTGCAAGAATTGTTTCACCGTTGGTTGATCGAGTAAAAGACTTTGAACCCGGAGATGGGTCAAACAGTACTTTCACGATCGACGATGCAATTATTGCGCCAGTGATTTGCTTTGAGCTCATTGATGATGGAATTCTTCACAACGCTGCAAAGAAATCAAATCTTTTGGCAGTTCAAACCAACAGCGCAACGTTTGGAATGTCGGCAGAAAGTGCCCAACAGTTAGCCATCACCAGAGTTAGAGCTATTGAGCATGGACGTAACATTGTTTCGGTTTCGACAACTGGTTACTCGGCCGTGATTGATTACAAAGGAAAAGTTCTACAAAAAACCTCAATGGGAACTGCCGAATCAATACGAACCGATGTTGAGTTGATGGCGGGCAAGACTCCTAGGGATAAGTTCGGAAGATGGGCCCTCATAGGAACCTTTTTCGTGGTGTTTTTAGTAGCTAGACGAGCGTACAGATAACGCCGATAAGTTACATTATGTAAACCTAAGAATACTCAGAGATAGGGATGCAGGAACATACGAGGTTCCTATCCCCAAAGGCACCGTCTATTCGCCCTACAGAGGGCCAATACTT
>JBIIGW010000097.1:0-3761 GCA_044236295.1 Candidatus Planktophila sp. | reverse complement strand
TACGTACTGTGTCCCTCATGTGGTTTTGCTGCAAATGTTGAAGCAATGATCACAAAAGTTCTAGTGCAGGATTCTTCAAAAACACCTGCCATGGAAGAGCTGGATACACCTAACACCCCAACAATTGATTCACTCGTTGCCGTTCTCAATGAAAAATTTGGAGGCGGATTTACCGGGGCAGATACATTGAAAAATGTCATGATGATGGCAGATGGCAAGGCGATATCTGTTTTGGTGCCAGGTGATCGTGAAGTTGACGTTAAGCGATTGCAAGAAAACTTAAGCGGAGTTCATGAACTTCGTGTATTTGAAGATGCAGATTTTGCAAAATTCCCATCCTTGGTTAAGGGATACATTGGGCCACAGGATGCAAAAAAATCAGGAATTACTGTTTATGCCGATCCGCGGATTGCTCCGGGAACTGCTTGGGTAACAGGTGCAAACAAAAAAGATCGTCACGCACGAAACGTAGTTAATGGAAGAGATTTCACTCCTGATTCATACGTTGAAGCTGCGGAGGTTCGTGCTGGAGATTCCTGTCCAGAGTGTTCAACTGCTGTCGTCATTGATCGCGCAATTGAGATCGGACATATTTTCCAACTTGGTAGAAAGTATGCCAAAGCACTTGACCTAACAGTTTTAGACAGCAATGGAAAATCTCAGGTTGTCACAATGGGCTCTTATGGAATCGGTGTATCACGTGCAGTTGCGGCAATTGCAGAGCAAACGCACGATGAAATAGGGCTCAACTGGCCTATTGATCTGGCACCCGCAAAAGTACATATTGTTGCGGCCGGTAAGGATGATCTTTTGTTTGATACTGCTATCGAATTAGCTACACAACTTGAGGCACAATCAATATCCACCATGGTTGATGATCGAAGAGATGCATCTCCTGGGGTTAAATTTAAAGATGCCGAACTGATTGGAAATCCAGTAATTATCATTGTGGGTAAAGCATTAGCTGAAGGAAATGTTGAGATAAGAGTTCGCAAAACTGGTGACAAGAAGGAAGTCCCTCTCACATCAGCTATTTCTGCAATCACAGAACTACTCAAGTAAAAGTGTTCGCAGAGCTCTCACTTGCAACTGGTTTATTTCTTCTTTCTGCCTCATTCTTAGCTGGGTTTGTTGATTCAATTGCAGGTGGTGGGGGAATAGTCCAACTACCAGCTTTACTGATTGGTTTGCCAAACTCTCCCGCAGCAGAAGTTCTAGGTACAAATAAGTTGTCTGCAGTTTTCGGCACTACTACTGCCGCTGCCCTCTACCGCAAGCAGATAAAACCTGATCCCAAAGTTTTAATTGGAATGGCAATTCCAGCATTCTTAGGATCTGCAGTTGGCGCCCTTCTAGCCTCGAGAATTCCAACTAACAGTATGAGGCCAATGATTTTAGTTTTGCTGATAGCAGTTGCAATCTATACGTGGCTCAAGCCAGATCTTGGAAAGTTCGAAAATCTCAGACATGTACCAAAACAAAGAATTCAAATAGGGGCCATCGCCGGCGCGGTGATTGGTTTCTATGATGGAATTTTTGGACCGGGCACAGGATCTTTCTTGATGCTAATACTTGTTGCAACCTTGGGATATGCATTTATTACTGCCTCTGCCATCGCCAAAGTTGTAAATGTGGCAACGAATGTTGGAGCACTAATTGTATTTGGGATAAATGGCGCTGTTATTTGGCAGATCGGCATCATCATGGGTTTTGCCAATATAACCGGGGCGATAATTGGTTCGCGGCTTGCTATTAGGGGAGGCTCAACCTTGGTTCGTAAAGTCTTTTTACTTGTCACCATTGTGTTAATCGTGAGGGTAGGAATTGCAACCTTTTAATTGATCGCGTTACAATTGTGCTACAACTTAATAGAAAGAAGAGATCGATGGCACTTAAAGACTCATTAGCCGATTTAATTCGACCGACTGTAGAGAATGCAGGATTCTTTCTAGAAGACATATTTACTAGCAATCCCGGCAACCATCGAATCGTTACATGCATGATCGACAGTCTTTCTCCGATGAATCTAGATGACATAACTGCGATTAGTCGTGAGATTTCTGCGCTCTTAGATGAGTCTCCATTATTTGATGAAGGCTTTACTCTTGAAGTTAGTTCACCAGGAATCGAAAGACCACTGACATTACCCCGACACTGGACCAAGAATTTAACGAGAATCATCAAGGTAGTTCTTGAGGATGGATCAGAGGTATCAGGTCGCTTAACTGAGTTTGATAATGATCGGGCAATCTTGATAGAAAACATCAAGGGTCGAATGAAGACCCATGAAGTGCAGTTTTCTGAGATAAAAAAAGCCAATGTCGAAATTGAATTTAATCGTAAGGATGAGATCTAATGCATGTAGAAATGGATGCTCTCATCGCACTGACAACAGAGAAAGACATCAACTTAGAAAATCTCATTTATGGGATCGAAGTTGCAGTCCTTGGTGCTTACAATCAAGGTGAAGCCGCTAAGCGACATGCGCGCGCACATTTAGATCGCGAAACTGGCGAGATCACTATTTTGGTTCCAGTTTTTGCAGAAGATGGTTCTCGTATTAGTGAAGAAGTAGACAACCCTGATGGTTTTTCAAGAGTTGCTACCTCAACGGCCCGTCAAATAATTAAATTAAAAATGCGCGAAACAAATGATGCAGAAATTGTTGGGGAATTTACTGCCAATGTTGGAGACGTTATTTCGGGCGTTGTTCAACAAGGCAGAGATCCCAAGATGATTAACGTCAACCTAGGTCGTGTTGAAGGTCGAATTCCTCCGCAGGAACAAGTTCCTGGTGAAATTTACAACCATGGCGATCGGATTAAATGTTTTGTTGTTGAGGTCAAGCAAGGAATGAAAGGACCAGAGATTATGCTCTCTCGTTCCCATCCAGCTTTAGTGAAACAACTTTTTGCATTTGAAGTGCCAGAGATCGGCGATCGTATTGTTGAGATTATGGCTGTGGCACGTGAAGCTGGTCATAGAACAAAACTTGCAGTCAAAACACATCGCGCAGGAGTAAGTGCAAAAGGTTCTTTGATTGGTCCCCTGGGCTCTCGTGCACGGGCTGTCATGGATGAACTGCATGGTGAAAAAATAGATATTGTTGAGTGGTCAGAAGATCCTGCAGAGTTTGTTGCCGCAGCATTGGCCCCAGCAAAGGTTTCTCATGTTGAAGTTACTGACTTAACAACTAGAAGCGCCAAAGTCATTGTTCCTGACTATCAACTCTCATTAGCAATCGGTAAAGACGGACAGAATGCGAGATTAGCGGCGCGATTAACTGGTTGGCGCATAGATATTCATCCAGATACCGAATCACCTCAAGGCTAGGAACGAGAAGAAAGGGCATATTTGCCCCGGTTTTTTGATCGGCGCGCCACGTCGAATGTGGCGCTAAATACCATCGCATTATGAGAAGGAGTCATGAGTTGGATACCATAGGGCCGTTGGATTCCAACTCTCCTGTACGTAGCTGCATAAGTTGCCGCAAGAGAGGCAATCCTTCGGCAATGATTCGAGTGGTTTTAATCGATGGAGTTGTAACTCCTGACGTTAAAAAGGGTGCTCCAGGAAGGGGTGCTTGGCTACATAAGAATTGTGCAGAAGTTGCGATAAGTCGAGATGCTTTTCATTTTGCTTTTAAGCAAGATGTTTCAGTCGATGTATCGAAACTGCTGGATTTTCTTAAGAATGATCTGCAGTAATCACACAAGAAGAATGGAAACGAAAGATATGAAACTCAAATGAGCTCGTTAGAA
>JBIIGW010000096.1:0-3852 GCA_044236295.1 Candidatus Planktophila sp. | reverse complement strand
TCAATATTAGATAGTGAGCCGCCCAAGCACACCCGATTGCGCTCTCTAGTTGCTAAGGCATTTAACCGTCAAAAAATTGAGGGAATGCGACCTGCTGTTGAGCGGATCACTCAGCAATTACTGGATTCAATTGACGAGAAAGTTAAATCAGGGGAAACCTTTGATCTGATTGCAGACTATGCCGAACTATTGCCAGTAAAAATTATTGCCGATCTTTTAGGTTTTCCTGAAAGCGATGAACACTTACTTCGTCCGTGGTCACAAGCGATTGTGAAGATGTATGAAGTTAATCCAACTCTGCAGTATCAAGCAGATGCTAAAAAAGCAGGACATGAGTTTGCAGAGTATGTACGTGGACTAGCCGAACAACGAAAAAAGACACCTGGCCAAGATTTGATATCAGAGTTAGCAACCGTTGAAGAAAATGGAGAAAAGCTCAATATGCAGGAGTTGGTAGCAACCTGCGTGTTGCTTCTAAATGCTGGTCATGAAGCAAGTGTGAATGCTTTTGGAAATGGAATGGTTGCAGTTTTGGAACGTCCTGATCAAGCAAAACTAATGCGGGAAAATCCTAGAGAGTTGACGAATACGGCGCTAGAGGAGTTCATGCGCTTTGATGCACCCCTACATTTGTTTGAGCGAACCGCCACTGCTGACACTCACATTGGGGGAGTTGAGATTAAGCAAGGGCAAAAGATTGCCGCATTGATTGGTTCAGCAAATCGTGATGAATCAATTTTCTCTTCCCCGGAATCAATGGATGTAACCCGAGATCCAAATCCACACATTGGCTTTGGTGCAGGTATTCACTTCTGTCTCGGCGCACCATTAGCAAGGCTTGAAATGAGTGTCTCGCTGCCTGCGCTATGGGAAAAGTATCCAGAGATGCAAATGTCTACTAAGCCAGTTCGTCGTCCAACATTTGTTTTACGTGGTTATGAAAGCGTTTTTATCTCTGCTTGATCAGGGTAAGACGACTGAGCGCCCTTTTTAGTAACGCTTCGAGATGCAACTTTTATACCAAAGCTCATAGCAGTTGCTGGATCCTCGCCCTTTGCTAAGGAATATGCAAAACTGCCAACAAAACTATCTCCAGCACCTGTTGTATCAACTGCCGTTGTTTGTGGTGCCGGACATCTAACAAGTAACCCCTCAGAATCTATGAAAATTGCGCCCTGACTACCCACAGTCACAATCGAATTCTTCCCAGGTCTAAAGCTTTTTAGAATCTCATCACTAGTTGGCAATTGACCATGTAGTTCGCGAAACTCTGTTTCATTTGGAATGATCCAATCGCAGAGGTCAATTAACTCCTGAGAGAGTTTTTCAAATGGAGCAGGATTTAAAATCGTTGTACATCCGCGTTTCTTAGCGGCTTTAAAAGCTGCCAAAGTTACTTCCTGCTTAATTTCACATTGTGCAATCACAATATTTAGATCAGGAATGTTATTGATTGCATCAACTGCTCTACTGACTTCAATCTCATGGTTTGCTCCAGGAATTATTATGATCCTGTTTTCACCTTCACCATCAACCCAAATATGCGCAACTCCAGTGGGTGTCTCACTTCGATCAACATAAGAAACATTCATTCCAACTTTATTGAAGTTTTCAGCTATGGCATCTCCAAAAACATCTTTTCCAAGTTTGCCAATAAAGTGAACATTCGCACCGCACATGGCCGCCATTACTGCTTGGTTTGCACCCTTGCCACCAAAACCAGTTGTAAAGACCTCTCCTACAAGAGTTTGACCTGGCTCTGGCAAAACACTGGCATAGGCAGTTAAATCCATCATCGCACTTCCTACGACTGCAATAACTGCCGACTGTTTTTGACTCATTGCGCTAGGGTACTGGTTATGGAAAAAATTTCAATCATTTTAGATGTGGATACAGGCATCGACGATGCATTTGCAGTTTTATTTGCAGCAACTCATCCAGAGATTAATCTGCTTGGCATCACCTGCGTAGATGGCAATACAAATATTGATAATGTCGTTGCAAATACCTTGAAAGTTTTAGATGCTGCTCAGGCACCTGATATTCCAGTTGCACGTGGGGCATTACGCCCGTTGCTTGGTGAAAGTCATTATGCAGAGTATGTACATGGAGCAGATGGCATGGGGGATTTGGGAATCTCTCCCTCTAGTCGAAAAGTAGATCCGCGTTCAGCCGTAGAACTACTTCGAGATTTGATTGAAAACTCTTCGGACCCAGTAACGATCGTTCCACTTGCACCACTTACAAACATTGCATTGTTTTTACGAGCATTTCCTGAAACGGCGAAGAAAATACATCGAATTGTTTTGATGGGGGGTTCTGCCTCTGCCGGTAATGCCACTGCAGCTGCAGAATTTAATGTGTGGCACGATCCAGAAGCAGCAGCAATTGTTTTTCAAAGTGGTGTACCCATAACAATGTATGGACTCGATGTTTTTATGCGCCCGGGAATCACTCGTGAACATGCCCTAGAACTTCAAGGATCAACCTCAAAATCAGCGCAGTTCGGTGGCGCACTAGCTTTAGCATTTATGGAGCGCTTGGGAGTATCTCCAATAACTTTAGGTGATTATGGCGCAGTAGCGTGCGTGATTCGTCCAGAGTTATTTACTACTGCGATGTTTGATGTAGTTGTTGATACTTCAGCAGGGCCTGCACGTGGGCAGACGATTGTTGATAGGCGCGATGCATTTTTACGTGAACTTGAGCCGATTGATTTAGAAGATTCAGCAAAGGTTCGCGTTACATTGGATTTAGATGTAGATGCCGTTGTGAAATTATGGCTTGAAACCGTCGATACTAAAAAATAAAACCATCTGCCTTAAAGTTCTAAACTCCGATGGTATGCCAAATCGTTTTACTCTCTGTAAATGCCGTAATTCGGGCGACAGTAGCGCCTTTAAAGCTATGAATTCTTTTGAGGTTTTCTGCTCCAGCAACTTTTATTTCTGATGTTAACTTGGTTGGTAATCCAGAGATATCCATCGCATCAATATCCATGTGCGATGCCATCCAAGGTGCGATTTCATCCTTTTTGCCAGTCAAAACATTAATCACTCCTGCTGGTAAGTCACTGGTTGCAAGAACCTCTGCAAGGCTCATCGCAGACAATGGGGCCTTTGTACTTGCAAGGATAATTACTGTATTTCCAGAAGTTATTACTGGTGCAATAGATTCAATTAAACCCAATAGAGATGGGTTCTCAGGGGCTATGGCGGCTATCACTCCCATGCTTTCTGGAATTGTGAAGTTATAAAAAGGACCAGCAACAGGATTATTTGCACCTGTTAGAGAGGAAATCTTATCGCTCCATCCTGCATACCAAACTAATGTATCAATGGCTTGCAAAACTTCTTTCTCTGCTTTTACTTTCGTAACTCCTGTTGTAACCATGATTTCTTCAATAAACTCAGATGTTCGTGCTTGTAACATCTCTGCAATTCGATACAAAATCTGTCCACGGTTATATGCCGTTGCTTTACTCCAACCGTTGTGTGCGGCCCGTGCTGCAACAACTGCTTCTCGCAAATCTTTTCTAGAGGCTAGGCAGGCATTAGTAAGAAAGACACCCTTAGATGTTTTCACTTCATATGTGCGGCCAGACTCGCTACGTGGAAATGCTCCATTGATAAAGAGTTTGTAAGTTTTTTTCACATCAATGCGATCACTCACCAGTAACCCCCTTCAAATATGCAGCCAAACCATGGCGTCCACCTTCGCGACCCCAGCCCGATTCTTTGTATCCTCCAAATGGCGATGTTGGATCAAACTTGTTAAATGAATTCGTCCAGATAACTCCAGCTCTTAGTTGCTGAGCTGCCCACAATGTTCGCGAGCCTTTCTCGCCCCAAA
>JBIIGW010000095.1:0-3889 GCA_044236295.1 Candidatus Planktophila sp. | reverse complement strand
GAGTCCTATGTGTTGCATCTTTCTCTCCAGGAGTTCCGCGTTGGCTCAAAGATAGCGGCAACGGTTGGGTGACTTCTGAATATTCAATGTTGCCTCGAGCTACACATACACGTTCAGATCGTGAAAGCGTAAAAGGAAAACTTGGTGGGCGAACACAAGAAATTTCTCGTTTAGTTGGTCGTTCACTTCGGGCAGTGGTGAATATGAAAGAGCTTGGAGAAAACACAATTGTCATCGATTGTGATGTTTTACAAGCTGATGGTGGAACTCGCACTGCTGCAATAACGGGTGCGTACGTGGCACTTGAAGATGCAATAACTTGGGCCAAGTCACAAGGCCACATCAAAGAAAACTCAAAACCCCTCAATGACACAGTTGCTGCTGTTAGTGTTGGAATTATTGATGGAAAACCTATGTTAGATCTTTGCTACGAAGAGGATGTTCGCGCAGGAACAGATATGAATGTCGTTGTCTCAGGTGATGGACGGTTTATCGAAGTTCAGGGGACAGCAGAGGGAGAGCCTTTCGATCGAGATCTCCTCAATCAGTTACTGGATTTAGCCGTTGGAGGCTGTAAAACTCTAACAACAATGCAGAAAGCAGCTCTCAAGAATTAATGCCCAAGAAACTAGTTTTAGCCACTCGTAATTCAGGAAAAATTATTGAGTTCCGACGAATACTTGAAGAGTTAGCACCTGGTGCAATCGAACTAATCGGCATTGATGAATTTCCAGATCTGATTGATGTAGAAGAGACAGGCACAACATTTGAAGAGAACTCTCTTTTAAAAGCGAGGTACACAAGTCAGGCAACTGGATTACCTGCAATTGCCGACGATTCAGGTTTATGTGTAGATGCACTCGATGGAGGACCTGGAATTTTTTCAGCAAGATGGGCAGGTAAACATGGGGATGATCAAGCAAATCTGCAGAAAGTTCTTGATCAGTTAAAAGATGTTCCAGATGAAAAAAGAGGCGCACATTTTTTGTGTGTTACGTCCTTGGTCCTACCCGATGGCCGCGAACGTGTGGCAGAAGGCAGGTTTGACGGTTCAATTCTGCATGAAGCGAGAGGAACAAATGGGTTCGGCTACGACCCTATTTTTCAGCCAGAAGGGATGGCCATCTCGAGTGCGCAAATGAGCGCAGAAAATAAGGACTTAGTCAGCCATCGCGGGAAATCACTCCGTTCAATCGCACCTCATGTGATTCAATTGCTAGCCACCCTAAGGTAACCTTTACCAATCAGATCCCGTTTTTTAAGTGCAATTGACAATCCAAGGAGTTACCGTGGCCGTTAAGAAGACCGCAAAGAAATCTGCTAAGAAATCACCAGCAAAGAAGTCAGCTGTTAAAAAATCAGCTGCGAAAAAGAAAGTTGCAAAGAAATCTGTTGCTAAAAGAAGCGCAGTGAAGAAGACGGCTAAAAAAGCGACAAAGAAGGCTGCGAAAAAAGCACCTGCTAAGCGCACAGCCAAAAAGTCAGCCGCACGAAAGAGTGCAAGTAGATATTCAGTTCCACCAGTACCAATTTCTTCAGCTAGAACTGCGCCTCGTGTAGATGCTCCTGCAGCACCAATTTCTACGAAGCCAGTTTCAAAGCCAAAGCAATCAACTTCTGCAAATACAGTTTGGATTGTTGTAATTGGTATCGTCGCACTTGCTGCAATTGTTTGGGCTAATTCTTCAAGTTCAGACAATGATGCTGCTCCAACACCATCAGAATCAGCAATGCCATCAGAATCAGCAATGCCATCAGAATCAGCAACACCTACTCCAAGTGAATCAACTGGAGAGACTGTTAGTGCAGTTGAAGCACCAACAAAGTTTGTTGCACTTCCAAGAGACACTGGATTAAAACTGCGTTGGGTTGCGCCAATGGCAGTTGATGGTCTAGCAGGATTCAAGGTCGAAACTCGTGCAAATGGAACGGGTGATTGGTCAGTAATTGCAGAAGTTCCTGCTGATCAATTAACACAAGATGTAGTCAAATCAGGTGACACAGGATGGACACAGTTCCGTGTTTCATCTGTTTACTCTGATGGACAGGTTGCCTCAGCAACAGTCTTCGGAATTCCTGGAGAGTTCAAGTAAAAATTCCAAATAAAAAATCTCCCACCTAAGGGTGGGAGATTTTTTTGCCACTTTTTAGTTTCAAAGTAATTGTGAAATTGCATCAACATAAGCTCGAACACCGGCTGGAACTAAATGAACTCCATCGGGTGCAAAGTACTCTGGGTGATTTGCAGAGATGTTCGCCCAATCGACTAAGTTCGCAGAATATAGATCTGCATATTTCTTAATCAAAGCATTGTTCTCTGCAAGCCAAGCACGTGGAACTGCTGCATTAACAACAATAATTCTGGGTTGATCTGCCAACTCTTGAAAGACGAGCGAAACCTGCTCTTCAGTTAGCTTATTGTTGTTTCCTAGATTAAAGATCACTGTTGCCTCAGGCATTTTCTCTTTATCTCGTCGAATTTCTTCTAAAAGCTCTGATGCTTGACGCCCAACACGCGCGTTAATCAAACCAATATTCTCAATTAGATCAAGTTCGGATCGTATTCCGAGAATGACTGAATCACCTGTTACCCATAATCCACCTTCATTAAGTGAGGGGGGAATAAATGGCTGTTCAATCTGTTTCTTAATCTCATTTAACTGTGCATCACCTGTCGCAATTGCTCTTACTGCAACCGTAGAGCTTGAAGCAGCAATGATTACCACGATCAGAATCACTGTGATTTTCTGTCGAATTTGTACTCGCTTGGTTCGATATTTCATTCCTTTAAACCAGTAATCAATCAAGCCAGTTCTAACAGGCAACTCAACTAGACGTAATGAAATATCAGCCAATGCGAAGACTAGTAGGACTCGTAGCGCGTAAAGTGCCCATGTAGATCCTTCTAGGTCATACTCTGGTCGAGTAATTTGAAAAATTACCCAGTGCCATAAGTAGATTGCGTATGAGCGTTCACCGATCCAAATAAAGGGCCTACTGCTCAAAATTGGCGCAAAGCGTGAGGCGGGGTGGACTATCGAAACAAGAATCGCTACCCCAAAAATACCCGCTAGTGGAAACGCGATTTTGTACAAAGTTGGATCGGACGCATCTATAAAGAGAAAAGCAGCGATGATTCCAAGGAATCCAAAAATCCCAATTCCATCAATAAAATCTTGAGCTCGCCTAGAGACTGTCTCTTGCAAATTTTGAGGGATCCAACTTACTGCAAGTGCTGCACCCAGAAATAAACCAATACTGTGAGTATCAGTTCCAAAATAAACATGGCTAACCTTTGATGCATCAGATCCATCAACTTGAAGCGAGACGATAAGCAGAGTTATACCTGAGGTAATAGCAATAAATAGTGCGGCAAAAGGGATTCTTTTCTTTCCAAAATATCGTAAAACCAAAAGCAAAATCAGCGGCCAGACTACATAAAACTGTGCCTCAACTCCGAGTGACCACGTGTGCTGCAAAAGTGCAGGTCTACCGATGGATTCGAAGTAATCTGTTTCACGAAAAATCAACCACCAGTTCATCATTCCAAAAATTGCGAATGGGGCATCGCCCAAGAATCTGCGCATCGTATCTGGGGCCCAAAAACCTACGATAATTGTTGTTACAAAAATCATGAAGAGTAGTGGTGGGAGCAATCTTCGAAAGCGCGCTGCATAAAAAGCGCGAAGATCTAGACCACCACTTCGCTGGATTGAATCTAGAAGTAGTCGAGTAATGACATAGCCTGAGATCACAAAAAATAGATCTACACCCAAAAATCCGCCAGGAATCCAAGAAAAATCTAGGTGGTAGAGAATTACAGCGATAACTGCGACTGCACGTAATCCATCTATCGCTGGGACATGTCGAATTCCCCGAGTGATAGACA
>JBIIGW010000094.1:0-3895 GCA_044236295.1 Candidatus Planktophila sp. | reverse complement strand
ACACCGTCACAACCATCAATCAGTGTTGCAAAAGATTCATCCAAGACTGTATTTAATCCACGATGTGCAATCTCTGTCATCTCATATGAGCGCATACCTTGATCGCGCATCCAATTGAGAACTGCATCCTCAGGCCAATAACCACGAAGACCCAACTGTAAGAATCGATCTCCACGAACAAATCCATTGTTAATCAAATTACGCATCGGAGTTCCGTGGCCAACGAGTGCGCCAAATTGATCCTCCCCTGTGTCGGCGTGAGCATCAAAGTGAATCATTGAGATCTTGCCTAAACCTCTGTGCGCAGCAATTCCTGCAACATCGGCAGATGCGATTGAGTGATCGCCTCCAAGAACAACGGGAATTATTCCCGCACGTGAAATTTTTTCTGTGGCCGCAGCCAAAATAGCTAAGGACCCAGTTAAATCCGAACCTGGCATCATTAAATCTCCAGCATCAAAAACCTTGAGATCTTTAAGACCATCGGTTCGAAGTGCAAGATGAGGGCGTGAACCATCATGAGGTAGGTAATCTCCCCCACGAATTGCCTGCGGTCCAAATTTGGCACCTGACCGATGAGATGTTCCACTATCAATTGGCGCACCAAGAATAATTACATCCGCGCCAGCATAGGTTTTTGGATCATCTAAGTCACAAGATGGAATTCCTAAAAATGTAAAGTTGGGGCCATACATGTTTCCGTGATTGGTCATTTAGTAACTTTTGTCTTTTTGCTAATCAACTGACCTGCGATAACGATGGCAAGTGCCAAGAAAAACATCGCAGAACCAATGACATTTGCCTGCGCAGGAATACCACGTGCAGCCGATACGTAAACAAACTTAGGAAAGGTCGTCAATGTTCCAGAGTTAAAGTTAGTAATAATAAAGTCATCAAAAGACAAACTAAAGGCAAGAAGGGCTGCTGCTGCAATACCAGGTGCAACAAGAGGCAAAGTTACTCGGCGAAATGTCTGGAACTCATTTGCATATAGATCCATAGCTGCTTGTTCTAATCGAGGATCAAGGGATGCAATTCTTGCTTTAACTGTCACTACTACAAAAGAGACACAGAAGACCACGTGTGCAATAACAGTAGGCCAAAATCCTGGGTTAATCTGAAAGACTAAAAAGAGAGAAAGCAGTGATGCTCCTAAAACAATCTCAGGTGTTGCCATAGGTAAAAAGATAAGTAAGTTAGATGTTGATCTACCCTTAAATGCATATCGACCAATTGCAAAGGCGATCATTGTCCCGAGTATTGTTGAAAAAATCGTAGCTATAAGACCAATCTTGATCGAATTACCCAGCGCTGTACAAATCTCAGGAGCACCGCAAGGATTTTGCCAATTTTTTAAAGTAAAGCCTTTCCAGATTAAATTGCTTTTACCTGAGTCATTAAATGAGAATGCAAAGGTGTAGGCAACTGGAATGAATAAATATGTAAATCCGAAGAAAGCATAAATTCGAATTAGGTTTCTACCGAACCAACGTGAAAGGCGGGCCTGCACTGGAATCGTGGGAATCGTTGCATCTTTTACTTTTGTCATACAAGTTCCTCCGTTCCCGCTTTACGAATATACAAAGTAACGAGAATCAAAATCGCTGCCATTAAAGTAAAGGACAAAGCCGCTGCCGTTGGATAGTCAACAATCTTAAAGAACCGGGATTCAATGACATTGCCCAGCATTTTCGAATTCGGATTACCCAAAATTGCAGCGTTAACATAATCTCCGGCTGCAGGGATAAACGTCAGCAACGTTCCAGCAACCACTCCTGGCATAGACAGAGGCAAAGTCACTCTTCTAAACGTGGTGATTCCATTTGCATAGAGATCTCCTGATGCCTCCATGGTTCGTGGATCTATCCGCTCAAGAGAGGCATAAAGTGGCAAGGTCATAAACGGTAAGAAGTTGTAGGTCATACCAATGACAACAGCAAATGATGTTGAAGTTAACGTCGTGCTTTCACTAATGATCCCAAACGTTCGTAGAGGCGGGACAACAAAACCCTCTTCACCAAGGATCTGTTTCCAAGCCACAGTGCGCAATAAAAATGATGTGAAAAATGGAGCAATGATTAGTACCAGAAGAATGTTTTTAAACCTGCCCGCTTTAAAGGCGATTGCGTAGGCCAAAGGATAGGCAATGGCAAGAGCTAATAAAGTGGCACATACTGCAAAAATAAATGAACGTGCAAACTGCTCTCTATTTTCTATGAACGCGTCAATATAGTTAGCAAAGCGAAGTGTTTGCTCATATTGCCCAGTATCTCCCCCGGCGATAGGAGTCTGCGTAGAGGTTTGCGCAAGATTGAGAATTGGTAGGATAAAAAAAGTAAAGAGAAAAAGAAATCCTGGCAATAAAAGCAGATAAGGCAGCTTTACCTTAGACAAAGCTTTACTCATCCTCATCAAGATCATCTGGTGCAACTTCTGTACCAGCTTCTGCGTCTTCATCACCGCGAAGTGCAAAAGTAAAGTTTGGTTCCCAAGAAATAACTACTTGATCACCCTTATCAAAAGGTGGAACGCCATCATCATTTTGCTCAAAGACCATCAACTCTTGACCCCATGGCATAGCAACTTGATACTGAGTCGAGACTCCAATGTATGAAACTTCTTCGATGTGACCACCGGTAAGAACGTTGCCTCGAGTTGGGGTTCCAGCAAGTGAGATGCGGAATTTCTCTGGGCGAATTCCTGCATAGATAGAACTATCGACTGCATGACTTCGACTCTTAGACATCGAGATCTTTTGTCCATAGAGATCAACCACTAAGTTATCTCCGTCTGTGCCTTCGATCCGACCTTTAATTAAGTTTGATTGTCCCAAAAAGTTAGCAACAAACGCAGTCTTTGGGTTGTCATAAAGATCGGCCGGAGAACCCATCTGCTCGATTCCACCTTCATTCATTACCGCGATCGTGTCGGCCATTGTCATGGCTTCTTCTTGATCGTGTGTAACGTGAACAAAAGTAAGTCCAACTTCACGCTGAATCCACTTAAGTTCAATCTGCATCTGACGACGCAATTTAAGATCAAGTGCACCCAAGGGCTCATCTAGTAGCAGTAGAGCAGGACGATTAACAATGGCTCTAGCCAAGGCAATTCTCTGTTGCTGTCCACCAGAGAGTTGAGTTGGTTTGCGTTGTGCAAGATGGGGAAGCTCAACAAGATCTAGAACTTTATTGACATCTGCATCAACATTTTTAATTCCTCTACGACGAAGACCAAAGGCAATATTTTCAAAGATCGTTAAATGCGGAAATAACGCATAGTTTTGAAAAACAGTATTGATTGGGCGCTGATAAGGACGCTTTGTCGTGATATCAGTTGTACCCAAATGAATACTGCCAACAGTTGGCTCTTCTAACCCTGCAATCATTCGAAGTGTGGTTGTTTTACCGCACCCTGAAGGTCCAAGTAATGCAAAAAATGAACCTTCAGGGATCGTTAATGAAAGATCATCAACTGCAGTGAAATCACCATAGGTCTTTGTGATCCGCGTAAGACGTAAATCTCCACGCGTTGCAGAGGAAACATCAACCACTAGTTGCCGGCGGCCTTCTGGAAAGCCTCGCTCCAAGTTGTCTCTTCAGCTGGTGTCAGTGAGCGGAATACGCTGAGCTTCTTTGAAGTTGCAGCATCTGGGAAAATGTATGGGCTGCTAGCTAGATCTGGAGCAATCTTTTCCATCTCTTCTTGAGCGCCCTTAACTGGGCATACGTAGTTTACGTAAGCAGCAACTTCTGCAGCAATTACAGGATCGTAATAGAAGTTGATTAGCTTCTCGGCGTTTGCCTTACCTTCTGCAGATGCAGTTGAAGGAATCATCAAGTTATCACCTGAGATAGTTCCGCCTGAGTCAGGAATAGCGAAATCAAATTTGCCTTCA
>JBIIGW010000093.1:0-3920 GCA_044236295.1 Candidatus Planktophila sp. | reverse complement strand
GCTGTGCTGCACGTGCAGGTTGTAGGTATGGATCGTATGCAACAACATCCATTCCAAATGCCTGCATGCGGTGTGCTACCAACTGACCAATACGGCCAAAGCCAACAATTCCAAGAGTTTTTTCAAAAAGCTCAGCTCCGGTGTATTTAGAGCGAGCCCACTTTCCTTTTCTAAGAGCAGCATGAGCTGGAGAGATAAAACGCGCAGAAGCCATCAATAGCGAGATAGCTAACTCTGCGGCAGAAACAATATTTGAAGTTGGGGCATTTACAACCATTACTCCGGCTGCTGTCGCAGCAGGAATATCAACGTTATCTAATCCAACACCGGCACGTGCAATTACTTTTAAACCTTTTGCCGCTGCAATTGCTTCTGCATCCATTTTGGTGGCAGAGCGAATGAGCACAGCGTCAACACCCTTTGCTAGAGCTGCAAGAAGTTCTGCTCGGTTTGCACCATCGCAGTTAACAACTTCAAAGTCAGGACCCAACGCTTCTAAAGTCGCTGGGCTGAGCTCTTCTGCAATTAAAACAATTGGTTTAGCCACGCGCTGCACTACCTTCTTTGTAATCGTCGCCCTTTGACTGCTTCATCCAAGAGAACATTTTACGAAGTTCACGGCCAACTGCTTCGATCGGATGAATTTCACCCTTTGCACGCAACGCCTTAAATTCAGGAGCTCCTGCTTCTTGATCATCGATAAAGCGCTTCGCAAAAGCACCGCTTTGGATGTCGGCAAGTACCGCCTTCATGTTTTCCTTAACGTGTGGATCGATTACGCGAGGACCTGAAACATAATCACCAAATTCAGCTGTATCTGAAACTGACCAGCGCTGCTTTGCAATTCCACCTTCGTACATTAAATCAACAATTAATTTAAGTTCGTGTAGGCATTCAAAGTATGCAACCTCTGGCTGATATCCAGCCTCTGTTAAAGTCTCAAATCCATACATTACTAATTGAGATGCTCCGCCACAAAGAACTGATTGTTCACCAAATAGATCTGTTTCAGTCTCTTCTGTAAATGTTGTCAAAATTCCACCGGCACGAAGACCACCAATAGCTTTTGCATATGAAAGTGTTAAAGGCCATGCATTTCCAGTTGAATCTTGTTCTACAGCAACAATTACTGGAACTCCGCGACCTGCAGCATATTCACGACGCACTAAGTGTCCCGGACCCTTTGGTGCAACCATGCAAACATCTACAGATGCTGTTGGCTTGATGTAACCGAAACGAATGTTAAATCCATGTCCAAAGAACAGCGCATCGCCATCTTTTAGGTTTGGCAAAATTGATTCTGTGTAGATATGACGCTGTACGTGATCTGGTGCCAAAATCATAATGACAGTTGCCTCTTTTACTGCCTCTGCAACTGATACAACACGAAGGCCTTCGGCCTCTGCCTTTGCA
The DNA here is from genome assembly GCA_044236295.1 of Candidatus Planktophila sp. Taxonomy (GTDB): domain Bacteria; phylum Actinomycetota; class Actinomycetes; order Nanopelagicales; family Nanopelagicaceae; genus Planktophila. The sequence goes on along the minus strand of JBIIGW010000093.1, from coordinate 2,507 downwards.
CGTGATGAAGAACCATCCTTTAAACCAACGCGTACATCAACACCACTGTCGCGCAAATTAAGTGCGTGTGCATGTCCCTGTGATCCGTAACCAATGATCGCAACTTTGCGCCCCTGGATGATCGCTAAATCAGCATCCTCTTCGTGATACATCGTTGCTGCCACGGTATTTCTCCTTCTCGTTGATGTTTTGTATTTATTTGCGTTCTAGTTAGTTTGGATAGTTCGTTTGGTCAGTTTTGATTCTTAGTTCTGATAGTCAGCCTGTCCGCTCTTTGCAGTAGGAATACTTTGGACGCTAAGCGTACGCTCTGCCAGCGAACGGCTGCCACGTTCGATACCTACAAGGCCAGATTGAGCAAGCTCGCGTATCCCAAAACGCTCAAGGGCGTTAAGTAGGTCACTGATTTTGGCAGCATCTCCTGTTGCCTCGATTGTTAAGGTCTCTGCAGACTCATCGACGATAACTGCGTCATAGGTTTCCAAAACGGCGTCAACATCAAATCGGTTTTTTGATGTGGCAGAAATCTTCACCAGGATTAATTCTGCTTGAACAGATTCAGATGGCTTTAACTCAGCAATATGAATCACGTTAACCAATTTATCTAGTTGGCGAATAACCTGTTCTAATGAGTGGCTCTCAACGTTAATAACTATTGTCATTCTGGAGATTGCAGGGTTTTCAGTTGGTCCAACAGCTAAAGAGTCAATGTTGTAGGCACGTCTAGAAAAAAGACCAGCAACACGGGCAAGTACTCCGGGTGAGTTCTCAACTAATACGGCAAGGGTGTGTTTGCTCATTAGAGTTCCTGTGAATCCCAGTCAGGCGCCATTTCACGGGCGATCATGATGTCATCATTTGATGTTCCTGCTGCAACCATCGGCCAGACCATTGCATCTTTAAACACTCTAAAGTCAACAACTACTGGTTGATCATTAATTGAATTGGCTTTCTTAATAATGGAATCAACGTCTTCTGGTCGATCACAGGTTAAGCCGATGCAACCCATTGCATCTGCCAATTTAACAAAGTCTGGAATACGTTTTGATTCAAGGCTGGTATTTGAATATCTGCCCTCGTAGAACAATGTTTGCCACTGGCGAACCATGCCAAGGGATTCATTATTGATGATGGCAACTTTGATTGGAATATTGTTAAGGGCGCACGTAACTAGCTCTTGGTTGGTCATCTGGAAACAACCATCACCATCGATTGCCCATACAGGAGTATCTGGTGCGCCAACTTTTGCGCCCATCGCTGCAGGAACTGCATAACCCATTGTTCCAAGCCCACCGGAGTTAAGCCATGTGCGTGGATTCTCATATTTCACAAACTGTGATGCCCACATTTGATGTTGGCCAACACCTGCAACATAAATTGCCTCAGGCCCAGTAAGTGCGCTGAGTCTTTCAATTACATATTGAGGTGAAAGTGAACCATCTTTTGGTAAGTCATAGCCCAATGGATAAGTTGCACGCAATTTATTCATAGATGCATTCCATGCAGAATAATCTGGAGCTTTCTTTGCAAACTCAGCCTTTACGGCAGGAATTAGCGCCGCAATTGTTCTCTTCAAGTCGCCTACAACAGGTACATCTGCAAAGCGATTCTTACCAATTTCAGCTGGATCAATATCTGCGTGAATTACCTTTGCATTGACGGCAAATGTAGAAAGCTTTCCGGTAACACGATCATCAAAGCGTGCACCTAAAGTAATAAGTAGATCTGACTTTTGAAGAGCCGTTACAGCGCCAACTGTTCCGTGCATACCCGGCATTCCATAGTGCAAAGGATGACTATCAGGAAATGCACCACGAGCCATAAGTGTTGTTACAACTGGGACTCCCAATAACTCAGCAAGTTGCAAAAGCTCTTTGCTGGCATTTGCCTTAATTGCACCGCCACCAACATAGAGAACAGGCTTTGATGATTGTGCAATCAAAGCTGCAGCATCAAGAATTGATTGATTAACTGGTTCTAACTGTGGACGATATCCAGGCAAAGATAATTCTTTTGGCCAAACAAAATCTGTCTCTTTTTGTAAAGCATCTTTTGCAATATCGACCAAAACTGGACCAGGACGACCTGAGCTTGCGATATAAAATGCTTCAGCGATTGCACGTGGGATCTGATCAGGATCTGTGATCAAGTAATTGTGCTTTGTAAACGGCATTGTGATTCCGCGAATATCAGCTTCTTGAAACGCGTCAGTTCCGATTGCATTCGATGGGACCTGGCCAGTAATTGCAACCATAGGTACTGAGTCCATGGCTGCATCTGCAAGTGGAGTTACAAGGTTGGTGGCACCCGGTCCAGATGTTGCAATACAAACACCAACACGACCTGTTACTTGGGCATATCCTGTTGCAGCATGACCTGCGCCTTGTTCGTGGCGAACTAAAATGTGGCGAATGGAGCTATCAAAAATTGGATCGTAAGCAGGAAGAATTGCACCACCTGGAATTCCGAACATCACATCGACGCCGGCAGACTCAAGTGATTTAACG
>JBIIGW010000014.1:0-14688 GCA_044236295.1 Candidatus Planktophila sp. | reverse complement strand
CTCGCGCAGTTGCAGCCCGCACATCAACGGAAGATGCATTTGATCGCGCTCGCAAAGCGTTATTTGAAGAGGGAATTTCAACCTCTCGCATGTTTTTAAATCCTGCACGACCAGGGGTTGAAGATTTACTTGACGAGATAATTGCAGGGGTTCGTTCCTCATTTACATATGCTGGCGCAAGAAACATTAAAGAGTTCGCAGAACTAGCCACTGTCGGGATTCAGTCCACTGCAGGTTTTGCAGAAGGCCGTCCACTGCACTCTTCTTGGGGTCAGCAATAACACCAGTAAAAAACAGTAGAATAGAAACATCATGAAGCTACCAATTGTGTATTACATCAAGCGGACACCAGCCGGGCGAATAGTCTGGCGCGTTGTTATTGGGCTTATTGGTGGCGCAATAACAGTTGCGGGATCTGTAGCATTGATTGGACCAGGCCCAGGAATACTTATTCTTTTAGCTGGACTCGGAATATTAGCCACAGAGTTTGCATGGGCTGGGCGCGTAATGCTTTATACAAAAGATGTAGCCAACCGAGCCGCTGCCCGTACTGGAATGAAGCCTTGGGTTAAATACTTTATTCTCTCAGGCGGCGCAGTAATTTCGATTATTGCTATTTTTATAATTCACGCTAACTAAGGAGATTCTCTTTCTCCATGGCGCGCAATGTTGTTAACTTAGAAGAGGTCTCAAAAGCTTTTGATATTAAGGAGCTTTTAATATCTGTCTCACTCGGCGTCTCCGAAGGTGATCGAATTGGAATAGTTGGCCGAAATGGCTCTGGTAAAAGCACCCTTATGAAAATAATGGCTGATTTTGAAGCGCCAGATTCAGGGCGAGTAACAAAATCTAACGCCGCGAAAATTGGGCTTCTATCACAAGTTGATTTAGCAAACCCAGAAAGTACTGTTGGAGAAGTTGTACTTGGTGATTCAAAAAAACATGAATGGGCGAGCGATCCAAACATTCGCGAAGTATTTACTGGATTGTTTGGCAGTTTTGACGATCATATATTTGATCGAAAATTTGGACAACTGTCAGGTGGTGAACGCCGTCGTGTAGGCCTTGCAAAGTTGTTAATCAATGAACTTGATTTAATTCTGCTTGATGAGCCAACAAACCATCTTGATGTTGAAGGAGTGGCTTGGTTAGCCCAGTATTTAAACAAGAAAAAGGCCTTAGCTGTTGTGGTTGTGACGCACGATCGCTGGTTTTTAGATGCTGTGACAGATCGAACGTGGGAAGTTGTTGAAGGTAAAGTTGAAGAGTATGACGGCGGCTACAGTGCATTCGTGTTGGCAAAAGCAGAACGTATACGACAGGCATCTGCGATGGATGCCAGAAGAAATAACCTCATTAGAAAAGAACTTGCATGGTTGCGAAGGGGCGCACCAGCACGAACTACAAAACCAAAGTTTCGTGTTGATGCAGCAAATGTATTAATCGCCGATGAACCAAATCCTAGAGACCAAGGCGAACTACTCAAGTTTGCTTTAAACCGTCTGGGAAATACTGTTTATGAGGCTCATCATCTGCAAGTAAAGCTTGGTGAAAAAGAATTAATCGATGATCTCTATTGGAATGTAGGGCCAGGTGATCGCATAGGAATTGTTGGAGTAAATGGTGCTGGCAAGACGACCTTAATGCGCACACTCACAGGAGAGATAATTCCTTCAGCAGGAAAATTAGTTACTGGCGTAACAGTGAAAGCTGCATTTTTAACCCAACATTTGGCTGAGTTAGATCCCACATGGAGAGTCCTGGAAGCAGTTGAAAAAATCGCCAACAGAGTTGAATTAGGTGGCGGACGAGAACTTTCTGCTTCTCAACTATGTGAACGATTGGGTTTTGACCGTGAATCTCAATGGACACCAGTCGGGGATCTTTCTGGTGGTGAGAAACGCCGCTTACAGCTGACGAGATTATTGATGGATAGTCCCAATGTATTGCTACTTGATGAACCAACAAATGATTTTGATATTGAAACGCTAACCGAACTTGAAGATCTCCTCGATAGTTATGGAGGTGTTCTAATTGTCATCTCACACGATAGGTATTTCCTAGAACGTGTATGCGATCGATTTGTTGGATTGTTGGGAGATAAAAAAGTTCGTGATTTACCTCGCGGAGTCGATGAATACTTAGAACTACGAGCTAAAGTTTTAGATTCCATTCCTCAACTGCAAAAAGAGAAGAAGAGTTCTAACGCCGCAGAACAGCGACAGTTGAAGAAGGATCTGACTCGACTTGATAGACAGTTAGAAAAATGCGCATCACAAATTAAGGATTTAGAGGCTCAGCAAGATGCAGCAGCATTTGATCCAGAAAAATTGATCACCATAGAATCAGGATTGAGGGATTTAAGAGCAGAAAAATCAAAACTTGAGGAGGAGTGGCTTCACACCACGCTTTCTTTGGAGAACTGAGTTAAAATTTTCTCATGAACAAAATCACTCATGGAATTGAATCCACACTTTTTCGTTCTCGCTACTTGCTCGCACCCCTTTATTTAGGTCTGGTTGGAGCGCTAGTACTACTTGCTTATCGCTTTGTGATTGAGTTTTACCATTTAGCTATTCATATCGGTGAAGTAAACGCGCAAGAGTTCACCCTTGATCTTCTTGCACTACTTGATTTAACCCTGCTCGCAAATTTGATATTAATGGTGATATTTGCAGGGTATGAAAACTTCGTATCTCGAATTGATGTTGCAACTGATTCAGAAGATCGTCCATATTGGATGGGGACAATTGATTTCAGTGGTCTAAAAATCAAATTAATTGGTTCACTTGTTGCTATCTCAGTCATCGAACTTCTGAAAGACTTCATTGAACTTTCTGGGCAGGCCGAAGTTGGAGAAGGAACAATCTGGAGAGTGATTATTCACTTAACATTTGTTATCTCTGGAGTTTTATTTGCGCTCATGGATTGGATCGCTGATAAACGAAAGTTTGATGGCGCCCGTAAATAATGCGCCTAGATCTTCTGGCGGCAATATCTGGTGCAATGATCTCAATCCAGGCACGTATAAATGGAGAGTTGTCGCATCAATTAAATAATGGCTTACAGGCTGCGTTAGTCTCATTTGGTTCTGGATTACTGATTATCTCGCTCATAACTTTGTTTAACCCTAAATTAAAGACAGGATTAAGGAATCTACGCGAGGCGGTACAGCAAAAAAAGATTGCACGGTGGAAGCTTTTTGCTGGAGCTCTAGGTGGATCTTTTGTCGCGATACAAACTCAGACCGTACCTCTTGTTGGTGTTGCAATATTTACTGTTGCATCAATTGCCGGGCAAACAGTTATGTCTTTATTCGTTGATCGAATTGGATATACAGGTGGCGGCAAAAGACTGATCACAAGAAGGCGTGTGTTAGCGGTAGTTATCACTATTGTTGCAGTAGCAGTATCTGTACTAGATCGCTTAGATGCTAAGAACCTTTCTTTTTTTACGGTTCTAATTGGTTGCACTGCAGGTCTACTTGTTGGATTTCAAAGAGCGCTTAATGGTCAAATTAACGAACACTCTAAAGAGGGATTTACTACTTCTCTTTTGAACTTTGCTTCAGGAACAACTCTGTTGGTAGCTGTATTTCTCATTGGAATAGCCACTAGTAAAGTTGAATTCACCCCCCTTCCAAATGGGCCTTTGTGGATGTATTTAGGTGGTGTTATGGGAGTTATTTACATTTCATTTGCTGCAAGCATTGTTCAACAACTTGGAGTATTAACATTTACTCTCTTTAGTGTTGGAGGCCAATTAGTTAGCTCACTAATAATCGATATTGTCGCACCGACTAAGGGAGTTAATATCAGCCACTATCTAATTATTGGAATAGTTATGACATATGCGGGAGTGCTTGCTGGCGGAGTCAGCGGTTCACAAACTAAGCGGTCACAGATCCTTTAACTGCTGCAGCTACCGCTTTTACAACAGTTGCATCAAAGACGCTAGGCACAATAAATGATGAGTTAAGTTGTTCAGGAGTTACACAGTCTGCAATAGCTTCGGCGGCTGCCACCAACATCTCATCGGTAATCTTGTGTGCATTTGCATCCAGTAGACCTCGGAAAATTCCAGGAAATGCCAGAACATTATTAATTTGATTTGGTTGATCACTTCGTCCAGTTGCTACTACAGATGCATATTTACGGGCGATCACAGGATCTATCTCTGGATCAGGGTTTGCAAGTGCAAAGACAATTGAACCCGAAGCCATGGCAGCAACATCAGACTCTGTTAAAACATTTGGCGCACTTACACCGATGAAAACATCAGCACCAATCATTGCCTCTGAAATTGCACCCGTAAAGTTATCTGGATTACTGTGGTCGATAAACCACTGTTGCATCACATCATCAGATTTCATACCGGGGTGGATTACACCCTTATGATTAAAACCAATTATGTTGCTTGCACCATTAAGAGTGAGTAAACGAGCAATTGCATTACCTGCTGCGCCAACACCACTTAATACGATCTTTACAGATTTCAAATCTTTCTTAACCAGTTTTAAAGCATTTCGAAGCGCAGCAAGTACAACAATTGCAGTTCCATGTTGATCATCATGGAATACAGGGATATCTAGAAGTTCTCGAAGTCGACGCTCTACTTCAAAACATCGAGGAGCAGAGATATCTTCTAGATTTATTCCCCCATAAACAGGTGCAATTAATTGAACAGTGCGGACTATTTCATCTACATCTTGAGTATCAAGACAGACAGGCCATGCATCAACATCAGCAAATCGCTTGAAGAGCGCTGCCTTTCCTTCCATAACCGGCAAGGCTGCGGCGGGCCCAATGTTTCCAAGGCCAAGAACTGCTGAGCCATCTGTTACAACAGCAACAGTATTTCTTTTTATTGTTAAGCGCCGTGCATCAGCTGGATCTGCCACGATTGCTTGGCAGATGCGTGCAACTCCAGGTGTGTAAGCACGAGATAAATCATCACGTGTTTTTAGAGGAACTTTAGATGCAATTTCAATTTTCCCTCCAAGGTGCAAAAGGAAAGTTCTATCACTAACTTTTCTTACAGTTAAAGTTGAGTTTTTTGAGATTGCAGCAGTAATTTCATCGGCATGATCGGAATCGATAGTGTCGCAGGTTATATCGATAACAACTCGCTCCAACTGAGATTCAACCACGTCAAGAGCAGTGATAGTTGCACCTGCTCCGGTAATTACTGCCGTTGCAAGTGCAACAGGGTTGGATTCGGGAGTTCCTTCAACACGGATCGTAATTCCGTAGCCAGGAGAAGTTGTAGCCACTTACACCACTCCGTAAAGACGATCGCCAGCATCTCCAAGACCTGGAACTATGTATCCATGTTCATTTAACTTTTCATCAAGAGCGCCAGTAACAATTGTTATTGGAACTTTGGAACTCTTGAACTCCTTTTCAACAGCTGCAATTCCTTCTGGAGCAGACAAAATACAGATGGCAGTGATGTCAGTTGCACCAAGATCTATCAAATAATGAAACGCCATAATCAATGTTCCGCCTGTTGCAAGCATTGGATCCAAGACAAATACATGGCGGCCAGAGAGATCTTCAGGCAATCTATTTGCATACGTCGTTGCTTCTAAAGTTTTTTCATCTCGTACCATGCCAAGAAAACCTACTTCAGCTGTTGGCAACAATTTACTCATGCCTTCGAGCATTCCAAGGCCCGCTCGCAGAATTGGTACAACAACAGGGCGGGGGTCAGCTAATTTCTGGCCTTTTGTTTTCGTTACTGGTGTGGTTATCTCAACTTCATGTGTTCGAACTTCACGCGTTGCCTCATAGGCTAAAAGTGTTACAAGTTCTTCGACCAACCGTCTAAAAGTTGGCGAGTCAGTTTGCTCATCGCGTAGCACAGTCAATTTATGGCTTACCAATGGGTGGTTGGCGACATGTACTTTCATACCCCGTACCTTACAGGGGTTTCTTTCCTTGGAAATGAGTGAAAGTATTGCCACATGTCCGCCTTTGAAAATGACCTGCCTGAAGGGCTAGACGACGTCGAGGAAATGGATGAGATCGAAGAGATTGAGTCATTCGATGAAATTAAAGATGGGTCACAAGATTTTATAAATGAAGCAGATATAGCAGTTGCCGCTTGGCATGAGGATGGCCGTTGGACGCTTGCAGAACTTGCAGACCCATACGATATTGCGCAGATAATTACGCGACTAAAATCACAGCAAACAAATGGTGGTTCGATCGCACTTATTGCAATTGATGAAGAGTTCTTTATTTTGATTAGAGTTTTAGGTTCACACATTTCACTATTTTTAAGCGATGCAACCGCAGCATTAGATTATCCAGTAGCAGAAGAACTTCTTGAAATCGCAGATCTACCTATTCCAGAAGATGATGAAGAAGCAGGGCCAACGGGACATCTCGAAATTCTTGCCGACCTTGGTATGAGTGGGATGGAAATTACAGCCCTATGTGATGATGAAGAGTTATTCCCTGATGAACAACTAGAGGCGATAGCCTCAAGACTTGGTTTTGGGGAAGAGTTTGCAGAACTGCTTGATTTGTGAGCAACCATAAGTAATGAATGACCAGTGATGAATGACGACTCATGAACGACATTGAGATGATGCGTGTTGCTTTAGCAACTGCGCGCAATGCTTTAACAAGTAATGACATTCCTGTTGGCGCTGCAATATTTAATGCGTCAGGTAAGCAAATTTCTTCAGGACATAATGAACGAGAACTTCACAATGATCCAACTGCCCACGCAGAAATAGTTGCATTACGGCGCGCATCACAAAAACTCGGTTCGTGGAGATTGGAGGATTTAACTCTTGTCGTAACTCTTGAGCCTTGCGCAATGTGTGCGGGTGCTATTGCTCAGTCTCGAATTCAAACTGTGGTCTTTGGCGCTTGGGATGAAAAAGCTGGAGCTGTTGGATCGGTGTGGGATTTATTGCGTGATCCACGAAGTACCTTTAAAACTGAAGTACGAGCAGGAGTTTTAGCAGATGAGTGCGGTGAGCTAGTAAGAAGTTTTATACAAGAAGTTCGTAAGAAGGATTAAGAATTACCATCGAGCCTTCTTCTTCACCAACCATACCTTCAGCACGTAATTGAGAACCAACCTCTAATCCTGCAATTTCGCGTCTGCCTAAGAATTGCAGTGAAACACCGCCGGTCTCATCCCAAATTTCAACTTCTAATACCGGTGCAGATCCGCGAGGTGCCATTCGAATTGATGTCACATGACCTTGAACCTGGGCTCTCTTTCGCCAAGCTATCTGACCAATAGGTGTTACTTTTTCAGCATAGTGGCTAACTGGTTCTGTCGTTGCTACAGGTTTCTTGACCGAAGGCTTCACGGCTACAGTTTTTGGAGCCTTAGTAGTTGTTGGTGCAACAAAACTGGCCCCTGCAATAATTTTTTCAACATCAAATGGAACAATCGTTGCCACCACTCGTGGTAATTGTGAAATAGGGGCAGCAATCTTTTCAGCAGTTTGGTCATGTAATAAACGCCCCAAGAATCCAGAGTATGAACGTCGAGGAAGCAAAAGAGTCAGTTCAACATCTGGTTTTTCTGTCATTCGAATTGCGTAATCAAGTGCAGCGTTTGCCAGTCTTCGATCTGGGCAATCTATTAACTCAAGAGTTACATCTTCTAAAGCATCAGATGCTGCCCAAGCCTTTTGGATCTCATCTGCTCTGCGATCATCGATGACAAAGTGAACAGCGGTTAATTCACGTGGCTTTAAACTACGCGCATATCGGATTGCACCCACAGTTGCAATATCAACATTGTCTACCAAGACAGTTACATCATGGCGAGCAATTGATGTTGCACGCTCTTGATGTTGTTTTACTGAAAGTGCTTCTTGTTCGCGAGTGTATTGACGACGCAAACGCAAAAACGAGACAACCATGATTGGCGCCGTTACAAGAACTAACCAAGCACCTTCTGTGAACTTTACGACTGAAAAGATAACAACAATAAGAGAAGAAACACTTCCTGCAAGACCATGGATAAAGACTTTAACTTTCCATGACCCAGTTCGATTTCGAAGTGAATGTTTTAGCATTCCAAAGCCAGCTAATGCAAAACCAGTGAAAACACCGAGTGCATAAAAAGCGACTAAATGCTCAACAGATCCACCAGTAATGAGGACTAGGAAAATTCCCCCGCCAGCCAGTAGAAGGATTCCATTTGAGAAAGCAAGTCTGTGACCACGCTTTGTTAACTGGCGAGGCAGATAACCATCTGTTGCTACGAAATTTACCAAGATTGGGAAAGCGCTATATGTGGTGTTCGCTCCTGCAAACAAAATAAGCATTGTTGCGAGCTGAACCATAACAAACATGAAAGTTCCGAATGCACCATCACCAACAATTGTTTTAGCGATTTGAGAAATAACCGTAGGGGTTCCGGATTCATATGGAACTGCATGAATCTTGTGTGCAAACCAAGAGACGCCCAACACTAGTGTGCCAAGCAAGGTGCTCATGATGTAAAGGGTTCGACGTGCATTTACATGCTCTGGTGTTTTAAAGAGTGCAACACCATCTGAGATTGCTTCAAGTCCAGTCAATGAGGACCCACCATTTGCAAATGCACGGAGCAGGATAAATATGGCAGCAAATGTGAGTAAGCCTTGGCCTTCTCCAATTTCAATTGCTCCAGGTTGTTCAACACTGAGCTGAACTAAAGTGCCATTAAATTGACGGTAAAGGCCCATTGTAAAAACAATGAACATGGAACCCACAAAAAAGTAAGTTGGAAATGCAAATGCCTTGCCCGCTTCTTTAACACCGCGAAGATTGCCATATGTCAACAAAGTAATCACAACAAGAATCATCGGAATTTTGTATGGGCTCAGAGATGGGAAAGTTGAGATAATTGCAGCAACTCCTGCGGCAGATTGAATCGCAACAGTTACAACGTAATCAAGAATCAGTGCAACTGCAGCTATTTGTGCAACTACTGGGCCAAAGTTATCTCGCGAAACAATATATGCCCCACCAACTTTTGTATAAACATTGATTACATCACGATAAGAAAGTGTGATGATGAGCAAAATTGCCAATACAACTGCAGTCATCGGCATTAAAATTGCAAAAGCAGCTAAACCAAAAGCTGGTAACAATGCAATCAAGATCTGCTCTGAACCGTAAGCCGAAGAAGAAATGCAGTCAGAGGATAAAATACCTAATGCATATCGCTTACTTAATCTTTGATGGCCAAGCGAGTGGCGATTAAGTGGGTTGCCTAAAAAGCGACGTTTTGTCGTATAGAAAAATGTGTCTTTGAGATGTGCCTGATCTTTAAGCACTTCTGGGGCGGGCGCATCATCTGTCCAAGACTTCGGCACAAAAACTCCTTTTTTCGTTGCAAAAAATGCAACCGAACATGCATCACTCTACCTCAGGTCATTCGAACTTCACTGTTTCTTGGGCTCAGCGTATGCTTAATCCCATGCGCACACAGTTGTATATCAACGGTCAATGGATTGATGGAATCGGGAAACTGCCAGTTTACGATCCAAGCGACGGTTCAGTAATTGCTGAAGTTTCAATTGCCGGTGATGAACAGTGCAACGCTGCAATTGAAGCAGCAGATAAAGCTGCCAAAGAGTGGGCAAAAACCGCACCGAGATTTAGATCTGAGATTTTACGTAAAGCTTTTGAGTTAATGACAGCAGAAAACGAAGCAATAGCAACGATTATCTCCCGTGAAAATGGGAAGGCGATGCCAGATGCACGCGGAGAAGCAACATATGCCGCAGAGTTTTTCCGTTGGTTTGCCGAAGAAGCAGTTCGCACACCAGGTGACTTTAGAAAATCACCTTCAGGAGATAAACGAATTCTTGTAACTCACGAACCAATTGGTCTTTCTATTTTGATCACTCCATGGAATTTTCCGGCAGGGATGGCAACTCGCAAGATAGGACCTGCTGTAGCTGCAGGGTGCACAATGATTTTAAAGCCAGCAGGTGAGACACCATTAACTGCGATGTACATCGTTGATTTAATGGAGCGTGCAGGATTGCCAAAGGGAGTTCTTAATTTAATTCTGCCGGAAAAATCAGGTCCAGCGATCTCAAAAATGTTGCATGACCCAAGGGTAAAGAATCTTTCCTTTACAGGATCTACCGAAGTTGGTCGAATTTTAATTAAAGAAGCTGCAGATCAAGTTATCCGTTGCTCAATGGAACTCGGTGGGAATGCACAAGTTGTAATTCATGACGATGCTGATTTATCAGTAACTATCCCACAGCTTTCTCTTGCCAAAATGAGAAACGGTGGGGCAGCGTGTACATCAGCTAATCGAATTTTTGTTCAACGCGGCATCGCTAAAGAGTTTATTGAACAGATGAGTCAATCAATGTCGAAATTTGTAATGGGTCGGGGCACAGATAGCTCAACAACTTTAGGTGCTTATGTATCTATGAAAGAGCGAAACAAGATTGCAGAACTTGTTGATCAAGCAGTTGCAGCAGGTGCAAAAGTGGAAGTGGGTGGGGTCAAACCTGATGGAGATGGCGCTTTTTACCCGGCAACAGTCCTAGTTGTGCAAAAAGATAATCCGATTTTGCTTCACGAGATTTTTGGGCCAGTTGCTCCAATTGTTATTTTTGATACCGATGAAGAAGGTGTTGAGTTAGCAAACGACACTGAATTTGGCTTGATTAGTTATGTATTTTCATCCGACCTAACTCGCGCACTTCGCACAGCAGAGGCGATGGAGTCTGGAATGGTGGCGATAAATAAAGGATTAATCTCTGATCCAGCAGCACCATTTGGTGGGGTCAAACAATCAGGGCTAGGACGCGAAGGCGGCTTTGATGGAATTCATGAGTTCTTGCAGACTAAATATATTGGTGTCGATTTTTAAATCTGATAACTGATTGAATTCCTCGTTTTTCAGGTACTTTTAACCCATGGAAAACTCACTTAATGGAATTCGCAGGTTCAATGTAATCGCAGGATTTTTACATCTAGTTTCAATGGTAGGTGTTCTTGCCCTATCAAACTCTTTTTCATTACCTCTTAATGCAACATATATGTCTGGACCTCCGGGCACAACATTTGAAGCACCAGTCACTTTAATTAATACTCCAATAGGGCTGACAGTTGCTCTTTTCCTTGCAATTTCTGCAGTATTTCATTTTATTGTTGCCTCACCAATGTTTTTTGCGCGATACCAATCTTCACTTCTAAAAAATCAGAATATTTTCCGCTGGGTTGAGTATTCAATTAGCTCCTCAATCATGATTATTCTTATCGCTCAAATTTGCGGGATGACCGATATTGGCGCGGCAATTGCTATCTTTGGTGTTAATGCGTCAATGATTCTTTTTGGTTGGTTGCAAGAAAAGTACACCGTCCCTGGAGACGGACAGTGGCTACCTTTCATCTTCGGCTGCATTACTGGAGCAGTTCCATGGCTAGTAATTCTCTTTTATGTAATTGCCCCAGGTGCACAATCTGGAGTTCCAACTCCTGGTTTTGTATATGGAATCGTTGCTTCACTATTTCTATTTTTCAACTCATTTGCTTGGGTTCAATACAAGCAGTACAAAAAAGTTGGAAAATGGGCCGACTATCTTCGGGGAGAGCGCGCCTATATTGTCCTTAGCCTTGTTGCTAAAACTGCCCTTGCTTGGCAGATTTTTGCCGGCACATTAGCCGCGTAGTTCTGGCGGTTATTGATTCATTCGAAGCGAGTACAACGAGCGGAGGATGAGGGATTTGAACCCTCGAATGGTTTAACCCATTACACGCTTTCCAAGCGTGCGCACTCGGCCGCTATGCGAATCCTCCTGAGAGGGAGAACTCTATCGGTGGCTATAACTATGATTACGCCAGATCCCTCGTACGGCGTTACCGTACTGAACTCCCCCAGGGCAGGAATGCAGCAAGGGTAGGTCCGCTCTGGCGGGTGTGCGAGGGGTCCTATAAATTGCGTCGAACAGCAGCGGAAACAACAGAGGAGAAGTGGCGATGTCATTAGCTTTGTATCGTAAATATCGCCCATCTGTATTTGCTGATGTAATCGGGCAAGAACATGTAACAGTTCCACTTTCAAATGCATTAGAAACTGGACGTACTCATCACGCATATTTATTTAGTGGGCCACGTGGTTGCGGAAAAACTTCAAGTGCTCGAATCATGGCGCGCTCGCTCAACTGTGAAAAAGGTCCAACACCTAATCCCTGCGGTCAGTGTCAATCATGTACAGATCTAGTTGCAAATGGCCCAGGATCACTTGATGTCATTGAACTAGATGCTGCAACTCACGGTTTAGTTGATGATGCGCGCGATCTACGCGACAAAGCTTTTTTTGCTCCAGTACACAGCCGATACAAGATTTACATTATCGATGAAGCTCATCAGCTTGGACCAGGTGCAGCAAATGCACTCCTAAAAGTAGTTGAAGAGCCTCCTGCACATGTGATTTTTATTTTTGCAACAACAGAGCCAGATAAGTTAATCGCAACAATTAGATCAAGAACCCATCACTACCCATTTCGATTAGTTCCGCCTGGAGTATTAGCTCTTCATCTCGAAAAAATATGCGATGCTGAAGGTGTAAAGGTTGCTAAAGGAGTTATCCCACTGGTTGTTAGAGCATCTGGCGGATCTGTAAGAGATGCACTTTCGGTATTAGGTCAATTACTAGCTGGTGCAGGAAAAGATGGCGTCAGTTACGAAATTGCAATTCAACTACTTGGCTTCACAGATGGCGCCCTATTAGATGACGCACTTGATGCAATTGCAGCACGTGATGGCGCAACATTATTTAAAACAATCGATCGAGTTATTGAGTCTGGTCATGACCCTCGCCGCTTCACAAGTGATTTGTTGGAACGTTTGCGCGATTTAATGATTGTAGATGCGCTAAAAGACTCAACTGCAAACTCGATTTTGCGTGATTTACCTGAAGATCAAATGGAGAGAATGCGCAATCAATCAAATCGAATTGGCGCAGCAAATCTTTCGCGCGCTGCAGACATTGCTGCCGAAGGTTTAACTCAGATGCGTGGGGCAACCGCGCCTCGCTTAATTCTGGAACTTATCTGCGGGCGTATTTTGCTACCAATTGGTGACAGTTCTGATGCTGGAATGCTTTCTCGAATTGAGCGTCTGGAGAGGGCTGAAAACATCGCACCTCTCACTTCAACTCGTACTACAGAAACTCGGACTGCGGAATCCGCTTCATCTTCAGCGCGTTCATCAGAAACACGAACCGCAGAGTTAAAAGAAAGTACAAACTCTGCTCATTCGGTTTCTGATATCGCTCCATCTAAAAAAAATGAAGGGAGCAGCAGCACTAAACCTGAGGCGGTGGTGCCAACAGTTAAAGCAAAAGAAACAGCACCGAGCGCTGCTGCGAAGGCGAACATTCCAGGCAACTTCGATATCGCTGCTTTACGTAGAGCATGGCCTGATGTAATTGAAGATGTTAAAAAACGCCGTAGATTAACCTGGTCACTATTAAGTGCGTCTGCGCAAGTGTTGTCAGTTGACGAGGATGCAATAACAATCGGAATAGTAAATCCAGGTGCTAAAGAAAGTTTTGAGCGATCAGAATCAGATGTAATTTTGCGTAACGCTTTTATTGATGTTGTAGGAATAGACAGAAAGATAGCTGTTGTCGTTGATCCATCAATAGATACAAACACGCCAGCTGCAAGAGAGACTAGAACTTCAGAAGCTCCATCTGATCCCAATCAATTATCGGGCGCGGCTCTTTTGATGCAAGAACTTGGCGCGCAAGTAATTGAAGGCAAATAGTTAATGAGTGGAATGTATGAAGGTGCAATTCAAGATCTGATTGATGCATTAGGACGTTTACCCGGTATCGGGCCTAAAAGTGCACAGCGCATTGCCTTTCATATTTTGCAATCTGATTCTGAAGTTGCATCGGCACTTGTTGACTCAATTCGCACTGTTAAAGAGCGCGTTAAGTTTTGTATTCACTGCGGAAATGTTTCAGAAGAAAGCGAGTGCCGAATCTGTCGGGATCCTCGCCGTGAGAACTCATCTATTTGTGTAGTTGAAGAAAGCAAAGATGTGATTGCGATAGAGCGCACCCGTGAGTTTCGCGGTAAGTACCATGTACTTGGTGGCGCAATCTCACCTATCGATGGAATTGGTCCAGAACAGTTACGAATTCGTGAGCTAATGACTCGGTTGGCAGATTCTGAAATCACCGAAGTTATTTTGGCTACCGATCCCAACCTAGAAGGTGAGGCAACTGCGACTTACCTGTCTCGTCTGATTAAACCGATGGGGATTAAAGTTTCACGCCTTGCTAGCGGCCTGCCGGTAGGTGGGGATCTTGAGTACGCCGATGAAGTTACCCTTGGTCGTGCCTTTGAAGGCCGCCGGGACGTATAACCACAGAATCGGTCTAGTCTCATTATTTGAGAGTCTTACCGTCTCAATATATGAGAATATAGGAAAATCGGGTAGCCCCAATCTTTCGCATGCTTCATGATTAATACATGGGATTAATTGTTCAAAAATTTGGAGGCTCATCTGTAGCTGATGCCGAAGGCATGAAGCGCGTGGCCAATCGAATTGTGGCCGCTAAGCGCGATGGCAATCAGGTCGTTGTCGTGGTCTCAGCGATGGGCGATACAACCGATGAGCTTATTGATTTAGCTGAGCAGATAACCCCAATTCCTCAAGGCCGCGAGTTAGACATGCTGCTTAC
>JBIIGW010000092.1:0-3991 GCA_044236295.1 Candidatus Planktophila sp. | reverse complement strand
TGCTGTCGCGATAAGGCAGGCCATTTTTAACCAACCACTCGCTCATCTCTTTGCGGCCACCCAACTCTGTTACAAAGTCTTGATCAAGCCATGGCTTGTAGATTCTTAAATTTGGATTAGCTAAAAGTCCATAACGATAAAAGCGCTCAATGTCATTACCTTTATATGTCGAACCATCACCCCAGATTTCAACTGAATCTTGGTGCATAGCGCGAACAAGCATGGTGCCCGTTACTGCTCGTCCAAGTGGAGTTGTATTGAAATACTGTTTTCCGCCAGATCTAATATGAAAAGCTCCGCATGCAATCGCTGCAAGACCCTCTTCGACTAATGCGCTTTTGCAATCTACAAGGCGAGAAATCTCTGCGCCATATTCTTTTGCGCGTCCTGGAACTGAATCAATATCTGGTTCATCGTATTGGCCAAGATCGGCGGTGTAAGTGCAAGGCACCGCACCTTTTGCGCGCATCCATGCGACAGCAACAGATGTATCGAGCCCGCCGGAAAAAGCGATACCGACTTTTTCACCAACCGGAAGGGAAGAAAGGACTTTGGACATGTGCGAAGTCTAACGGATGTTAAGAGTAGGAAGTTTCTTTTCTAGGGCAGGGATAACGCCCCATTGGCTGCTCATTTCTAGATATCTCTGAATATCTATCGCATCAGGTTTGGCATCTGTTTTGACGGCGCGAATCATCAAATTTCTCGGAGTATGTTTACCCGCAACAAACTCAATAATCTCTACTCTATAGCCGGCAATACGAAGTAACTGTGCGCGAAATGAATCAGTAATCAAATCTGCCAAACGCTCTTTCATTAATCCAAATTTTGTTAGCGCTGTCCATGGCTCTGGAGCAACATCCATTTGTTTTTGAATGTCATGATGGCAACATGGAGCTATCAGTAAAAGCTGAGCACAACCATTTACTGCCCAAGCGATCGCATCATCTGTTGCCGTATCACAGGCGTGAAGTGCAATTGCGATATCTACCGGCTGCGATGTTGTTTTTGAGATCTCTTCTGCTACAAATTCAATTGTTGATTCAATTCCAAGTTTCTTTGCAATCGCATTATTACGATCTCTGCTTTCGACTCTTACATCGATTCCTACGACCTTTACTGGAATCCCAGAGTTAATTAAAAATTGATGAGCTGCAAATGTTAGATAAGCATGCCCGCAGCCCAGATCCACGATATTGAGTGGGGCATTTGCTGTCGGCTTTTGAATTTGTCCTGCTGCTATAGCTGCATCTAGTGCTGGTGAGAGAATCCGTAAAAACTCTTCTACCTGTTTGTACTTATCTTGCCGAGATGGCTTGATGAATCCTTTTGCATCTGCAATACCAACTTCCAACAAAAAAGGATCGGCGGCATCTAACAAGCGATCTTTCTTTTTATCGTGAGAGAGCATCTGTTGGGATTCTCGTTTTTCGATGTGTACCTGGGCATCCCCGCTTTTAGTGATTCGAATTGAATGGACCTGCGAAACGCTTTCAACCATGATGTTGGCATAGCCACTCTCGAGTAGTTCTTGGACTACACCGCGATCTGGGGCTATGTTTTTTGTCGTGGTGGCACGACCATCATTTTGCATGAGCTGAAGATTTAGAATCCCTTTGATCTCTACCAAACGAATATCAATTCGTTCAAAATCAACCTGCATATTGCGGCGTCGGCCAGAAAGTACGGCTCGAACAAATGTAGATGTATCTACGATCTGCTCGCGGGCACTTTGCAGCCCATCTTCGAGTGTCATCTGCATAGCTTTAACGAGGCGAAATAATCGCGGTGCCTTTTTCATGATTGAGAATGGTTAATTCATGATTTGGCAGGGCTGCAGCAAAATCCTCTGCTAATTTTCTTTCGCCCTCTCGCTTTACATCATCGAGAATTACGATGGCCTTAGGTGAGAGTTTATCTTTGAACTCTTTTAACGCCGGATAGCGCGACTCTGCATTGTTGTTTCCAGGAGGACCATCAACAATTAAGAGATCAATCTTCTTAAGGTCCTTGATGGTAGAAATGTCATACCAAGTAAGACCATTTACGTAGGGCAAGAGTGCGGCAAATCGAACATCAACCCCGCGAACTCTATGTTCTTTAAGCATCTCTCTGGTCTTTTCTGCATACTTTTTTGAGCCATCTAAACTTACGACTTTTCTGGCACCAGATTTTGCGGCCACTAAAGTAGAAACTCCAGAACCTAATTCAACGACTAGTGATGGTTTTGTTCTACTAATAGTTTCATAAATAGTCAGGAGTAAGTCTGGCGATGCGGCCCAACCGCGAGTTGCAGGCAATGATGCTTTGAAGTCAAGAAGCTGGATTAGTTGCGCGTAGGCTTCACTTTGATAATACGAATGAGAAATACTCTTTTTTATTTCATTTGAAGCTTTGTAGACCTCACGAATAACTTTCTCGGAGTTGCGTCGTTGCTTTTTGTAGAGAACAAGTGAAAACCAGCCAAGGCCAGCGATACCAATCAAAATGAGGATTAGTAGGGCTATATAAAGAGTATCCATGAGCAAAGTGTATCGTTGAAAAGAATTCAATCGGTCAATCTCATTTAAACAAGGTCCCAGTGCTCATTTAGTGGCAGACTCATCCAATGGAATCAACAGCTGTCTGGCTCATCACCCTAGGGATTTTATCCTTGGTAATCATTATGGATTTAATGATTGCGATTGCCAGGCGCAATAAGGAAACGACAATTACAGAGGCTGGAATCTGGACCCTCATATATGTTGCAGCAGCGTTAGCTTTTGGATACTTCATGAATAACTGGACAACAGATCCCAACTCACAAAAAGAGTTTTTTGCAGGATGGCTAACTGAATACGCACTTTCTGTCGACAACATATTTGTCTTTGTCATCATTTTGGCAAGGTTTCAAATTGAAAGAACAAAGCAGCAACTCGTCCTCTTACTCGGAATCATAATCGCTTTGATTCTTCGTGGTGGTTTTATCGCCGCAGGAAGTGCGATCTTAGAGAGATTCTCCAGTGCATTCTTCATTTTCGGCGCATTCCTAATCTTTACTGCTTACAAAATGTTCTTTGAAGATAGCGAAGAAGAGGAATATAAAGAAGATCGCATCGTCACATTCCTGCGATCAAAAGGTGCCAGTACCTTTACTATCGCACTGATTTCTTTGGGCTTTACTGACCTAATCTTTGCTCTTGACTCTATCCCAGCAATCTTTGGGATTACCCGTGATCCATATATAGTCGTGTGTGCAAATATCTTTGCACTTATGGGCTTACGCCAGTTGTATTTCTTAATACAAGGTTTGTTGCAAAGGCTTATCTTTCTTTCAAAAGGGCTCTCATTTATTCTCGCATTCATTGGTACCAAGATGATTATTGAAGCTTTCCACGGCGCAGGCGTTCATGACCTTCTCGGCTTAGCGCTTCCACATATTGCGATAGAAGTCAGCCTTGGAGTAATACTTGCATCGTTGATTGTTACAGGTGTAGCAAGTTTGACAGCAACTAGAAAAGATGGAACAGAGATCGTTTAACTCTCAGTCTTCATTTTTCTAAGAGTTGTTCGGTCATGATCTTTTGTACGCTCATGAATTTTCCTAATCTGGAGCGCGAAAGTTTTGATCGCAGAATCAAAAGCCGCTAAATCGTTGAACTCTGCAGCTTCTGCTCGAAGCAATGGACCAGATCCATGTGAAGTAAGAATTACCTTGTGCTTGTGTTTTCCTTGATGTGGGTTGGTTTCATGCAGCACTTCGACTTCAACACGGTCAATCACCACGCTAAAGCGTTCCATACTGTTGAGTTTTTCTTCCACAATGGTTTTGAAGTCTTCTGCCAAAGCTGCGTTACGAGTATGAATTAAAATCTTCATACTTAGAAGGGTAGTACTAAAACAACTCCTGTTGCTATAGCTGCAAGAAGAAATGATTTTCCAAGAATTGTGAGCGCAGTTTTTCGGTCTGCCGCACGATCTTCTGGGGATGCCACTCTTGAGATATCGCCAA
>JBIIGW010000013.1:0-14819 GCA_044236295.1 Candidatus Planktophila sp. | reverse complement strand
CTAATCCCATGTATGTCCCTGATACTTCAGAGTATGTGGAAGGTTTTCCTGTAACGGCTATTGAGGAGCCTTTCATGTGTTCCCAGATATAAAGGTCTGAGTAGTCGCGTGCCATTTCACCGGTATTAACTGTTTTGCCTGCCCATTTTGTGAGCTGTTCCTTTGTATCTGCAGGCAAACTATCTTCTGCCGGGAAGGCAATGTTCTGATTTTCCAACTGTGTCTTCACACTCTCATTTGCAAATGATGCGCCAAAGTTAAGAAGTCCTGCAAATGTGAACAAAAGAAGTGCAAGTCCAAGTCCAACAAAAGAAACAATCTTGTCAAAAGTTCTACGATTCATTTTTCTCTCCTTCATAGGATGTTTTCAAAAACATTGATCGATGCGATCAACACAGCCCATGTTTACTAGGCCCAACGACCTTTAAATCCAAATTTAGGTGGGGTTAGCACTCGAAGAAGAGTGCATGAGTGTCTGCACTCAATCTCGGTGAGGAATTAGGTGAAGTTCTATTGCTTAAAACGGCGAGTAAAAATCTGGATACAAATTTAATGGAACCTAAATGAACCTAGTCAATATGTCGATTGCACACTCCCTGACCATCAGGACCAATCTCAAAATGGCCACATGGCATATTCAACTTATCAAAGGCTTGGTCGCCATAGTGAGCGCGATATGCCAGGGCAAGTAAAACCCGTAAGTTAGTTTCGGGGTCGGATTTAATTCCAAAAACTTGCGCACTTCGGCTCACAGTATTTTCGATGACTTTCTCATTGTGTGAGGTCTCCCTTGCAATCACAGCATTTGATTTGCCCTCGCAAAGTAGCTCCAATACCAGCCTCTCAAAAGGAGTTAACTCTCTTGTCGAAATTGTGATGTCTCTAACCATTACTGGTGCCACCTTCCTGCGTCTTGGACATTATGTTCCTTTTTTTTGGCTAAGTCACCCCATAGGATGGATCTATGAGTGAAATCTTGAGAAAGCAAGAAGGCAATATCCTCGTTTTAAGTTTCAATCGGCCCGCAAAGATGAATGCTTTGACTCGATCAATGTATGCAGGCTTAGCAACAGGTCTTAATGAAGCTGCAGGGGATTTTGGGATCAGAGCTGTGATCCTAACCAGTGAAGATCAACACTTCACCGCAGGAAACGATATTTCAGATTTTATGAACAACCCACCTACGAGTGAATCCTCTGAAGTCTCACAGTTCCTTGAATCTTTGCTTAATTTTCCAAAGCCACTTATTGCGGCAGTAAAAGGTAATGCAGTCGGCGTAGGTACAACCATGTTGCTTCACTGCGATGTTGTAGTTGCCAGTTCTTCGGCCAAGTTTTCGATGCCGTTTGCATCGCTAGGTTTAGTACCAGAGGCAGGATCAAGTTTTCTATTCCCTCAGTTAGTTGGTTATCAAAGAGCTGCTCGAATCTTTATGACAGGAGAGAGCTTTGATGCACCATCAGCCGTAGAAATGGGTTTGGTTACTTCAATTGAAAACGACCCTGTCAATGAAGCCATGAAAATTGCGCAGCAAATTGCAGAACAGCCTCCGCAAGCGATCATAAATACAAAGGCGCTTCTTAAAGCCAAATCACATGACGCAGTTGCTGCTGTCATGAAAGCTGAATTTGAAATCTTTGCAATGGCCCTTCAATCCGAAGAAGCCATGGAAGCTTTCATGAAATTTATGTCTAAGAAGGGTAAGTAATGTCTCTATCTGGAAAACGCATCTTCATAACTGGCGGTTCACGCGGAATAGGTCTTGCAATTGCATTAAGGGCGGCAGCAGATGGAGCCTCAATTGCAATCGCAGCAAAAACAGCTGATCCAAATCCAAAACTTCCTGGAACGATTTTTACTGCCGCAGCCGAGATTGAGGCAGCTGGCGGTAAAGCACTGGCCCTCCAATGTGACATACGTGATGAGTTAGCAATTGAAGAGGCGATTAAGAAAACAGCAGATACATTTGGTGGAATAGATATTGTGATTAATAATGCAAGTGCTATTAACCTGACCAAAACTGATCAGACACCTGCCAAACGTTTTGACCTAATGTTTGATGTAAACGTTCGTGGAACTTTCCTCACCTCACAAGCCGCTCTTCCGTATCTACGACAGTCGGCAAAGGATGGAAGAAACCCACATATTCTTAACCTTTCACCTCCGTTATCCATGAAACCAATCTGGTTTAAAAATCACGTTGCATACACCATGGCAAAATATGGAATGAGTATGTGTGTTTTGGGTATGGCAGAAGAGTTCAAACGCGATGGGATTGCGGTCAATGCCCTATGGCCCCGAACTGTGATAGATACTGCAGCTCTTCAAATGATTCCTGGAATAGATGCATCAGCCGGTCGAACGCCACAAATTCTTGCAGATGCAGCGCACATCATCTTAAATAGAGATTCAAAAGAGTGCACAGGAAATTTCTTTGTAGATGATCTACTTCTAGCAAGTGAAGGAATTACTGATCTCGAGAAATACTCAGTTACTCCAGGCACCACTGATTTCCTACTCGATTTCTTTTTAGACTAAACTCAACAAATGCGTAAATTAACCATGGCGGCCCTTGCTGGCTTATGCCTCATTCTCTCTTCGCCCACCAGTTTCGGCCATGGACAGATCGTTACGTCATATCCCTTGATGGATTCCGTGTCCTCACCAACACCTAGTCAGGTATGGATTGAATTTGATGGGGAGTTACAGCTCATTGAAGGTGAAGTTGTAAATACTCTAAAGGTTACTGATTCAACAGGATTGGTTGTCAGTTCAGAGGAAGCAGTAATTGAGGGTGCAAAGATTTCTACTCAAGTATCGGATCAAAGCGTAGGGGGAGTGTTTACAGTGCAATACCGCATAGTTTCAGAAGACGGCCATCCAGTTGAGGGAAGTTACACATTTGAAGCCTCACCTGGCTTTGAGGCAACGGAGATGATCGAACCAACTACGACCGCTACAGTGCCTGAAAATCAATCAGACCTTAGTATCGGTGCGATAGTGATGGCAGTATTTCTCGTTGTTTTCGCCGTCAGGTACTTCGTAAAAATGCGTAATGAAAAAAATGAGAGAAAATAGAGCAATCTAGGTTTCACAGTAAAAATCAGAACCATCTGATGAGAAGAAGAGGCTATGCAAGCATTTGATCTTGAAGTAAACGGTACTAATGTCATTCAAGAGTCAGAGAGAAAAGGCAAACCTAGTTCACTCTTTTGGCCATGGGCTGGGGCAAATGTCTCTTTGCTCGCTCTTTCTTATGGAGCTTTCTTTCTAGGCTTTGGAATCTCTTTCAGGCAGGCGACAGCGGCAGCCATCATTGGAACAGTGGGATCATTTTTTTTAGTTGGAATAAGTTCGCTTGCGGGAAAACGCTCAAATGCCCCAACCACAGTTTTGGTTCGAGCTTCATTTGGCGTTAAGGGCAGCGTTGTACCCGGATTTCTTTCTTATCTTGTATTTGTTGGCTGGGAAACGGTCCTTGTATCACTTGCAACTCTTGCAACAGGTACCGTTTTTTCTAGATTCACAGGCATAGATAACAATCTCGCCCTCCTCATGGGATTTGCTCTAGCCGTTGGATTAACCATGTTGGGCGGAGTCCTTGGATTTAACATGATCATGAGAATTCAAAAGATTCTCACGGTAACAACAGTTGCAATGACAGCTGTATATATAGCTCTTACTTTTGACAATATTAATTGGCAGATGGTTTCTTCAATTAAAGATGGAACTCCTCAAGCCTTTATTGGAGCAGTCATTTTTGCAGTAACTGGAATTGGATTGGGCTGGGTGAACTGCGCTGCTGATTACTCAAGATATCTACCACGCTCAGTTTCAAGTAAAGCAGTTGTAGGGTGGACAGTTCTTGGAGCATCGGTTGTTCCGATCCTTCTAGTTATTTACGGAACGGCGCTATCTGCAAGTAACTCTGAATTAAGCCAAGCCATTGCTAACGATCCAATTGGGGCTTTAACCACATTGCTACCTACTTGGTACTTAGTCATTTTTGCTTTAGTCGCAATTTTGGGATTAGTAGGCGGAGCAATACTTGATTTGTACTCATCAGGTTTAGCTTTAATAGCTATTGGCCTTCCCGTGAAACGACACCACGCTGCACTCATCGATTCAGTGATTATGCTCGTGGGTTCCATCTATATAGTTTGGATTGCTAACAACTTTTTCTACCCATTCCAAGGTTTTCTGATTACTTTGGGAGTACCAGTAGCAGTTTGGTCGGGAATCTTTGTTGCCGATGTTGTTTTGAGAAAAATGCCATATAACGAAGCGGCCCTATTTGATAAGAATGGCATCTACGGCTCCGTGAATAAAGGTTCAATTCTTCTAATGGCTGTTGGAACCTTTATTGGTTGGGGTTTTGTAACAAACACTTTTGCATCATGGTTAGCATGGCAAGGGTATTTGATGCAGATAATTGGTGGAAAAGATGGTGCTTGGGGATATTCGAATGTGGGAGTTGCATTCGCACTCCTTATCGGTTTTCTAGGCCACATAATTCTCTCGAGAAAGTCGATTGCCTCACAAGAAAACACACAATAAAGATAATCAACCTTTGTCCCTTGATGCTCAGTGATACTTTAGGACCATGAAGCGCACCATTAGACCGTTGCTAGATTTCTTGCATCGCGAATCTTCAGGTGGAATTCTA
Organism: Candidatus Planktophila sp.; assembly: GCA_044236295.1. GTDB lineage: Bacteria > Actinomycetota > Actinomycetes > Nanopelagicales > Nanopelagicaceae > Planktophila. The sequence goes on along the minus strand of JBIIGW010000013.1, from coordinate 10,153 downwards.
ATATTGATTGCTTCGGCTCTTGGCTTAATCGTTGCAAATTCGCCGATATCTGAAAGCTATTTTTCTTTTCTAGATCTGCAATTTTCATTGGGAAATGACTCCATATATTTGAAACTAACGATGCTCAAAGTCATTAATTACGTTTTGATGACTCTTTTCTTCTTTGTTGTAGGACTTGAGATAAAGCGCGAACTAACATCCGGCCACCTGTCTAGTTTTAAAAAAGCAATCATGCCTTTTGTTGCAGCTTTAGGCGGAATGGCAGTACCAGCGATGATTTACTTACTCATTGCAGGTCGAGATGCGCCGGGTGGATGGGGAGTAGCTGTTGCTACCGATATTGCCCTAGCAGTTGGATTGCTAGCAATTATTGGAAGTAATGCTTTGGCTTCGCTTCGTACTTTTCTATTAGCGCTAGCCGTAATTGACGATATTGGAGCAATTTTAGTTATTGCATTCGTGTATTCAACGGGAATAGTCCCAGGTTGGATTGCTGGCGCTCTACTTATTGTTGTTATCATTGCCGCGCTAAAGAAGATTCAAATCAATCAGGTATTTGTCTATGTACCTCTTGGTGCTTTGCTGTGGTACTGCATGTACAGAGGTGGCATTCACCCCACCTTAGCGGGAGTTGTGCTGGGAATGATGACGCCTAATATTTCAAGAAATGACACAGAAGTAGAAGATAGTGAAGACGGTGTCGTCTCAGTTATCGAATGGCTAGAAGACAAATTACATCCGTATAGCAGCTTCTTGATCGTTCCGCTCTTTGCCTTTGCAAATACAGGTGTTCAAATCACACAGAGTTCGATCAGTGCTGCGATTAATTCACCAATAGCATGGGGTATTTTCTTTGGCCTAGTAGTTGGAAAACCTGTCGGAATAGTTCTTTCAAGTTGGAGTGCTAAGAGAGTTGGGCTAGGTGAGTACCCAGAGGGTGCTAATACAGTGAAAATCTTTGCAACTGGAAGTGCCGCCGGTATTGGATTTACAGTTGCAATATTTATTGCTAATTTGGCATTTGCCGATCGCGCAACGCAAGAGTTGGCTATTTTCTCTGTGATTATCGCATCATTTGTAAGCGGAGCATTAAGTACTGTGTTGTTTAAGATCTTTGCACGCAAATCAGCTTAAGCCAAGGCAAAACAAAACCCGCTCTCATAATTAAGAGCGGGTTTTGTTATGCTGTAATTTTATAGATCGTAATACAGTTCGAACTCGGCTGGATGTGGGCGAAGACGCACATAATCAACTTCGTTCTTTCGTTTCCATTCGATCCATGTTTCGATCAGATCTTTCGTAAAGACACCACCCTTAGTTAAGAAGTCGTGATCCTTTTCTAATGAGTTAAGCACAGCATCTAATGATCCTGGCACCTGAGGAATAGAGGCTGCCTCTTCTCCTTCGAGTTCATATAGATCTTTATCCACTGGGGCAGGTGGTTCAATTTTATTAACAATTCCATCAAGGCCTGCCATGAGCATTGCTGCAAAAGCCAAATATGGATTTGAAGATGGATCTGGACAACGGAACTCAATGCGCTTTGCCTTAGGACTTGATCCAGTAATTGGGATACGGATACAAGCAGAACGGTTGCGAGCTGAGTACACAAGATTCACTGGAGCCTCATAACCAGGAACAAGTCGTCGATATGAGTTAACAGTTGGGTTGGTAAATGCAAGAAGTGATGGTGCGTGCTTTAAGAGACCACCGATATACCAACGAGCCATATCGGAAAGATCTCCATATGTTCCTGCTTCATAAAATAATGGCTTTCCATCTTTCCAAAGGGACTGGTGAACGTGCATTCCAGAACCGTTATCACCGAAGAGTGGCTTAGGCATAAACGTTGCCGTCTTTCCACCTTCCCATGCGGTGTTACGAATGACGTACTTAAACTTCATTACATCATCGCCAGCCGAGAGAATATCTGTGAATCGGTAATTGATCTCCATTTGTCCTGCAGTTCCAACCTCATGGTGTGAACGCTCAACTAGTAGACCTACTTTGCCAAGTTGCATAACCATTTCGTCTCGAAGATCTGCGTATTGATCTGTTGGTGAAACAGGAAAGTAACCACCCTTAACGCGAGTGCGATATCCACGGTTGGGAGTTCCATCAGCGTCATGTTCGACTCCTGTGTTCCATGCACCCTCATATGATTCAATCTCATAGACGGCAGTATTGATGTCTGTCTTAAATCGAACGCTGTCAAAGACATAGAACTCGGCTTCTGGCGCAAAAAATGCAGTGTCAGCAAATCCAAGTGAGCGCATGTAGTCGACAGCTTTTGCAACAACTCCTCGAGGATCACGGCTATATGGGGTGTTATCTAACGGATTGTGAACAGAGAAGATAATGATGAGAGTCTTCTCTTTACGATAAGGATCCAGGTATGCAGACTCTGGAACCGGCAAAAGTTTCATGTCTGACTCATTGATTGTTTGGAAACCACGAATAGATGATCCGTCAAACATTAAGCCATCTGTAAAGACAGCTTCATCGAAAGATTCAACTGGCACATTGAAGTGGTGTTGAATTCCCGGCAAGTCAGTAAAGCGAACATCAACTAGTTTGACGTCCTCCTTCTTAATGAAGGCAAAAATTTCTGATGCATTCTTAAACATGCTTCTCCCAATTTCACATGTAATGCGCACCCTGCTCAACATTGAGTTCTAGGCCCGCTTTTGTAGTCAAACCCTAAGTCCAGATGAGGTCAAAAACATAACCAGTGTGTTAAATCCGTGTTACTTCTGGCATTAGTGGAGGTTATCCTTGCCACATGAGATATGAAGCTGTGCGTGTGAGCCTTGGCCGTCGATTTGCTGCCTTAATGCTGGATTGGCTTTCATGCTATTTCATTGTCACGGCTGTATCGGGCGGAATTGGCGCTGCAGTGCCCAATCGCCCCTTTTACGTTTTGGGCCTTTTCTTCACTCAGATTTTCATGCTTTCGTGGCTTCAGGGCGCATCCCTCGGTCACCGAATCTTTGGCATAAGAATTGTTCGCTATGTCGATGGCGGTCCGATAAATGTACGTCAAGCATTGATTCGTAGCTTTTTATTGGTAACGGTGATATTTGCGATTACTTTTGATGAAGAGGGTAGAGGTCTTCATGAAAGGTTTAGCCAAACAATATTGATTCGAAGTTAACGAATTTTTCCACCACGTGTTGGCATCGGTCCTTTAGGAATTGGCATTGACATTCCGCCAACTGCCTTTAGACGTGCACGAACTTCGCGCATCTGATGAGCTGTTAACTTCTTGGGAAGTCGGCGCATTTCTTTTTGTAGCTTTCTAATTGGTACTCGATTTTCTTCATTACCAATCAAAATCTCTATAACGGGCACTCCAGGTGCGAAGCGCTCAGCCTTCTTTCGTTCATCACTCATCATTTGCTTTACAGAGTCACTACCTTCACCTGAAATAACAATTCCTGCGCGACCAACGCTTCTATGCACCATGTCCTGATTGCGTGAGACAGCTACCGCTGGAGTTGTAGTCCAACCCTTGCGTATAGCCATGAGAACGCTTGCACCTGCTCCCATTTGACCTTCAATAGAAACGTAAGCGGCGCTACCTGCTTGTCGCGTGAAAAGAAGCATGGCGGCCAAGAGTGCAATAGGAAGGAAAACAAAACCAAGATAGACAGGTTGACCGATTGCAACTCCGATTCCGATTCCGATAGCCCATGTCACAAGAAACGTTGCGATAAGGGCAATTGAAATCCATGGCTTCACCTGTTTGGTTACGGCGTAGGCATCACGGAAGGCTTGAAAACGAGGTGTCTTAATTTTCTTTTCTTTAGATTTTCTCTTGAACATAGATTTAGTTTAGTGGAGCCGGCGCAGTTCCACCAAGACGAGCAGGCGCCCAACGCTGTCCCGCATGGTTATCTGGGTAGGACTGCTGAACTTCATGGAGCATTTCCAGCATCACTTTTCGCAAGTGGAGTTGGGACTGTTCTACGTTAGCAGTTGGCGGATAGGTAATTGGATCACCGCAAACAACTGAAATAGGGAAGTGGTTTCGTTTGAAGTTTGGCTTAAGTCCCTTGGTGATAACTCTTTGGCTTCCCCAAACGATAGTTGGAATTACAGGAGCCCCCGACTCAATAGCAAGGCGAATAGTTCCAGATTTAATTTCTTTTATCTCAAAACTAACCGAGATTGTTGCCTCCGGAAAAATGCCTATTATTTCGCCAGACTTTAGAGCCTTCAAAGCAGCCTCAAATGAAGGTCCGCCATTGCTTCGATCAACATTTATATGGTGCATTCCGCGCATTAAAGGCCCTGCAATTTTGTGATTAAAGATTTCTTTCTTTGCCATAAAACGAACATAACGTTTTGTTGGTAGGACTGCCGTTCCTGCAATTGCAAAATCTAAATATCCAACGTGATTGATGGCAAGTATTGCCCCACCTTTGCGCGGTATGTGCTCTTGGCCTTGGAAGTTAAATCGCAAACCAAGATATTTCCAAAAGCCCTTTACGATGAAAATAACTGGCGGGTAGACCAAGTCAGCCACGAATCGCCTTTTTCTCCATTGCTTGTTTGTATAAACGGCCCGCTCTATAACTAGAGCGCACAAGTGGTCCGCTCATGACACCGAGGAATCCGATCTCCTCTGCTTCTTGTGCCAACTCCACAAACTCTTCTGGCTTTACCCAACGCTCAACCGGGTGATGTGTCTGTGTAGGACGTAGATATTGCGTGATCGTAATCAAATCACATCCTGCACTGTGCAGATCACGCAGAGCTTGTGATATCTCTTCACGGGTTTCACCTAACCCCAAGATCAAATTAGATTTTGTGATCAGACCAAAATCTTGGGCCATGCCGATTACTTTTAATGATTTCTCATAGGTAAAAGCTGGGCGAATCTGTTTGAAAATACGGGGGACTGTTTCTAAGTTATGAGCAAATACCTCAGGCCGTGTTTCAAAGATTGGATTAAGAAGTGAAGGATTAGCATTGAAATCTGGGGCTAACATTTCAACTCCAGTGCCAGGGTTGAGTTGATGAACCATGCGAATGGTCTCGGCGTAAAGCCATGAACCCTCATCTTCTAAATCATCTCGAGTAACACCTGTGATTGTGGCGTAGCGAAGTTGCATGGAACGCACAGACTCTGCGACTTTGCGAGGTTCTTCTCGATCGATTGGAAGTGGTTTTCCTGTGTCAATATTGCAAAAATCGCAACGACGAGTACATCTGTCTCCGCCGATTAGAAAAGTTGCTTCCTTGTCTTCCCAGCATTCAAAAATATTTGGACAGGCAGCTTCTTGGCAGACAGTGTGAAGGCCTTCACTTTTAACTAACGCACGAAGTCGTGTGTACTCAGGGCCCATGTTTGCACGAGTCTTGATCCACTCAGGTTTACGTTCGATCGGTGTTTGTGCATTTCGAGCTTCAATTCGAATTAGTTTGCGACCTTCTGGTGCCATTGTCATGCGCAGACCTTTCGCAAAGATTTCAACACTTGAGCTTGAACAAGGGGCGTAATTTCATCAACAGTGATTTCTCGTCCTAACTCCTTTTGTAAAGAGGTTACTTGTGCATCTCTTATGCCACACGCCACGATCTGATCGTAAGCTTTCAGATCTGGGTTTACATTGATTGCAAATCCATGCATGGTTACACCTTTTGCAACTCTTACTCCGATGGCTGCAATTTTTCTATCACCGTGAGAATCAACAATCCATACACCGGATCGTTCTTCAACACGCACAGCATTGATTCCAAGTTCTACACAAACATTAATTAGCGCACTTTCAATTTCGCGCACAAAACCGACAACTTCGGTTGGCTCTAAAAGTTTGATGATGGGATAACCAACCAATTGACCAGGACCATGCCAAGTTATTCGTCCGCCACGATCAACATCAATGACGTTAGTTCCATCTGAAGGGCGTTCGAACTCTTCTGTTCGACGGCCAGCTGTATAAACCGAAGGGTGCTCTAGAAGCACAAGGGTGTTTTCTCGAATTCCACTGGCCACATCGGCATGTATGTCCCGTTGTAACTGCCATGCCTGCTCGTATTCCATGGTTCCATAACGAGAGACAGAAATTACTTTCTCTACATCAGTTACAAGGTTGGGCACCCTCTAATCCTAAAGGTAGGCTTGGTCCATGCCCAATCGGGCCACGTACCGTGACAGTAAAAACCAGGAAAGGTCCTCTAAATCGTGAGCGTTACAAAGAAAAGTCGCCGTCCACTTGCATATGCATTAATCGTTATTTTCCTGTGGTTTGGAACAAGCGGCGTTATGGGACCTTTGTTTGGCAAGTTATCCACTGTCCAAGAAAATGACAACTCAGCCTTTCTGCCTGATAGCGCCGAATCGACTCAAGCTTCAAAAATCATTGCAAAGTTCAATGATTCAGAGAACCAAACCCTTCCAACGCTTGTTCTATACCGCGGCGAAATTGACCAAGAAAAAATCGCAGGACTAAACGTTCACCTTGCTCAACTTGGATCAAAAAACATAGGCGATAGCGATGTCCCAATCTCTGCCTATTTAAATCCTGGCGAACAAATTTTTGCTTTTCCTTCTCAAGATGGGAAGGCCTTACTAGTAAATCTGCCTTTTAATGCAAGCGTTGCTTCTGACTTGCTGCCAAATGATAAGCCAGTTCTGCCAGAGATGATAGAAACATTACGTGAAGATGCAACTGAGTATGCAAACTCAAATGGATTAGTTTCTAACGTAACTGGAATTGGCGCAATCTTGGGCGATCTCTTTGGAGCCTTTGAGGGAATTGACTCGTCGCTTTTGTTTACAACATTAATTGTGGTCGCGCTGATTCTCATTGTTGTTTACCGATCTCCGGTCCTTTGGATTCTTCCTCTCTTTTCAGCGGTAATCGCACTCTCAACTGCCGGAGGATTGATTTATCTACTAACAAAAAATGATGTCATCGACCTCAATGGTCAGTCCCAAGGAATTCTCTCCGTTCTAGTTCTCGGCGCAGCGACAGATTATGCGTTACTTTTGATTGCCAGATACCGTGAAGAGCTCCATCATTTCGATACACCATTTAATGCAATGAAGGCTGCCTTAAAAGGTGTAGTGGAACCAATCGTTGCATCCGGTGCAACAACTACAACAGCGTTGATGGTCTTATTGCTCAGTGATCTTTCTGGAAACAGAGGATTGGGGCCAGTTGGCGCTATTGGAATTATTTGTTCGGTCATAACAATTTTAACTTTACTGCCAGCTTTACTTGTTGCCTTCGGCCGCTGGGTTTTTTGGCCACGCATTCCTCGCCATGATGATGTGAATTCACAACTAGATGGTTCTTGGGCAAAAGTGGGAGCAGCAGTTGAAAAGCGCCCCCGCAAACTATGGATAGGTACTGCAATTGGTTTGACGATCTTGGCAGGATTTTCCACAACGCTTAACGCAAGAGGGCTTTCAACCGCAGACGCATTTACTCAACGACCAGACTCTGTTGTTGGTTTAGAGTTTTTAGGCCAGCATTTTCCTGGAGGTTCAGGGCAACCAACAGAAGTCGTCGTGAAGGAAGAATTAATCGCTCCAATTTCAGCAGCATTGATGCAAGTAGATGGAGTTGCTGCTGTGGATCCTTTGCTCAGCGCTCCAACTATTCCTGGACAGCCACCAGCGCCTATAAAGGTTGTTGAAGGCAAGGTAATTCTAAATGCAACTCTGTCATTAAATCCTGACAGCGTTGAGGCTCGCGATGTGATTCCAAATATTAGAGATGCGGTTCATGCAATCGATCCTGATATTTTAGTTGGCGGATCAACTGCTGTTGCCTTCGATACAGATGTTGCCGCAAACCACGATAATCGCACGATCATTCCAATTGTCTTAATTCTTATAACGATTATTCTGGGTCTACTGTTGCGAAGTATTCTTGCAGCAGGCTTACTACTTGGAACAGTGGTCTTGTCATACTTTGCAACACTCGGCGCATGCCAATTGGTCTTTGAACATATCTTTGGTTTCAAGGGAGCGGATGTTTCATTCCCACTCTTCGCATTCATCTTCTTGGTAGCTCTAGGTATCGATTACAACATCTTCTTAATGACTAGAGTGCGAGAAGAAAGTGCGAGAATCGGAACTAGAGCAGGTGTTATTAAGGGATTGACAGTTACAGGTGGAGTTATTACCTCCGCAGGAATTGTTCTAGCCGCAACCTTCGGTGTTCTTGGCGTCTTGCCGCTCGTGTTCTTGGCACAGCTTGGATTTGCTGTTGCCTTCGGTGTTCTACTAGACACAATGATTGTTCGAACAATATTGGTTCCTGCATTGGTCCACGATATTGGCGGAAAAGTATGGTGGCCTTCTAAATTGCAGAATAAGTAAAAAGTAATAAGTAACAATGACGCTTAAAGTCGGAATCGCTGGTTACGGCTTAGCGGGGCGAATCTTCCATGCTCCCTTATTGAAGGGCTGCGGCTTTGAAGTAGTCGGTGTTCTCACAACAAGTAAGGAGCGCAGTGAGCATGCGCGCTTAGATTTTCCTGACACAAAAGTCGTGGGTTCGATTTCAGAGTTGGCAGAGTTCGATCTTGATTTCTTGGTTGTTGCCTCTGCAAATCTAGTTCACGCAGAGCATGCAATTGCTGGCATCAATAAAGGAATTCCAGTAGTAATCGATAAACCTATGGGAAGAACTGCCGCAGAAGTGCAACAGATTATTTCCGCCGCGCAATCCAAGAATGTTGGGGTCACAACCTTTTTTAATCGACGCTGGGATAGCGATGCTTTAACAATCAAGAAAGTTCTAGAGAGTAAAGAATTAGGTGAGGTTCATCGCCTTGATTCACGGTTTGAAAGATTTAGACCAGAACTCAATCCAAATTCTTGGCGCGAGAGAATGAGCGCTAAAGAAGGTGGAGGTCTATTACTCGATCTGCAACCGCATTTAATCTCTGCGGCCATCGATTGGTTTGGTTCAGCCAGGTTAGTTACGGCTTCGGTTCGCTCATTAAGGTCAGCCTCTGATGATGACTCCGTATTGGTTCTTCACCACAACTCCGGTGTCGATTCATATCTTTCGGCAAGTGCTTTAGTTGGTGCACCGGGACCAAGAATTCGCATTCTGGGAACAAAGGGCGCACTCGTTATTAATGATTTAGATCCACAAGAGGCGCTTTTACGTGCAGGTAAATTTCCAGAAAATGGAACATGGACTATTCCAACAACCTCTGAGGCATTTATTCATCGTGGTGACGAGATTGAGAGAATCGAATCGGTTCCGGGTAATTATGGTCATTTCTATAAGCAAGTTGAGCAAGCAATTGTTAACGGTGCTCCATGGCCAGTATCTACGGATGATGCGTTACTAGTTTCGCAAATTATCGATCAAGCAAGAGAGATCGGGGAACGTGAATAAAGATCTAGAAGTCTTGATTATTGGGGCAGGACTTGCTGGACTTAATGCGGCAATTCACTTGCAATCTCAGGGTGCCAACGTGCACATAGTTGAGTCATCTGATCGTCCGGGTGGTCGAGTTACAAGTGATGTGATTGATGGATTCATCTGCGATCGCGGATTCCAGTTGATAAACGCTAACTATCCATCTTTGAAAGATTTAAATGTCATAGAAGAGATTGATTTTGTAGTTGCACCACGCGTAATTGAAGTAGCTATAGACACAAACCGTCATCCGATCGGAGATCCTCGAGCGGCTTTTCGTTCAGCATTTGATTCATCAATGGGTTCGCTGCTTGAGAAATTTTCACTTATATCTTTCATTTACGGACCAACGGCGAAAAGTGAGCCGCTTTCTGATGCACTCACACGTTGTGGCCTGACATATGAAAGGGTTCTTCGGCCTTTCTTGCAAGGGGTTTTCCTGACTGATCCTAAGAATGTAGATGCCAAGTATGGTCAGCTGATACTTCGTAGTTTTGTTTCAGGCTCCATTGGAATACCCAGAAATGGAGTCGGGCAGATTTCTAGTGCACTTGCAAAAAGAGTTTCTAAAATTTCCTATAACGTTCAAGTTGATCGCATTGTTGATCAAAAGGCTTATACATCGAATGGGGTTCTTACTGCAGACAAGATTGTTGTTGCAACAGATCCGACAACGGCCACGCAGCTTTTAAATCTTGGGCAGATTCCGAAAATGGCTGGTTGTATTACTTGGTATCACGCGGTTACAAATAATCCCT
>JBIIGW010000091.1:0-4054 GCA_044236295.1 Candidatus Planktophila sp. | reverse complement strand
AGCTGGATCATCACGAAGCGTACGCAAAAAAAGCGTAGACATTTTCAACATGTGAGAACTCTATCGAACATCAACTGAAGGTTGCCCTGAAGCAACCCCGGCGGCTTCCATTTCTTCTGCTAATCGCATCGCTTCTTCGATTAGAACCTCGACAATTTGTGCCTCAGGTACGGTTTTAATAACAACGCCTTTAACAAATATCTGACCTTTTCCATTTCCAGATGCAACACCAAGGTCTGCCTCTCGAGCTTCTCCTGGCCCATTAACAACACAGCCCATAACTGCTACGCGCAATGGAACAGTCATTCCCTGTAATCCAGCCTGGACTTTTTCGGCCAATGTATACACATCAACTTGTGCGCGCCCGCATGATGGACAGGAAACAATTTCCAGTTTACGTTGACGCAGATTTAATGATTCAAGGATAGACATTCCAACTTTGATCTCTTCAACTGGTGGGGCAGAAAGTGAAACACGAATTGTGTCACCGATTCCCTCGGCCAATAAAATTGAAAAAGCAGTTGCAGATTTAATTGTTCCTTGAAAGATAGGACCAGCTTCAGTCACACCTAAGTGCAAGGGGTAATCACACTGGGCTGCAAGCAAACGATAGGCACTGACCATTGTGACTGGATCATGGTGCTTGACCGAAATCTTTATATCTGAAAAACCATGTTCCTCAAATAAAGATGCTTCCCAAAGAGCCGACTCGACAAGTGCCTCTGGTGTTGCCTTTCCATACTTTGCAAGTAATCGAGGATCAAGAGATCCAGCGTTAACTCCAATTCGAATTGGAATTCCCGCATCTCCTGCTGCCTTGGCAACTTCTTTAACTTTGTCATCAAACTGTTTGATGTTGCCGGGATTAACACGAACCGCAGCACAACCTGCATCAATTGCCGCAAATATGTACTTCGGCTGAAAATGAATGTCGGCAATTACAGGTATCTGTGACTTCTTCGCAATCTGAGCTAACGCATCGGCGTCATCTTGACTTGGAACAGCAACGCGAACTATCTGGCATCCCGACGCAGTTAGTTCGGCAATCTGTTGCAAAGTTGCGTTTACATCTGAGGTCAGCGTTGTGCACATTGACTGCACGGAAACTGGATGATCACTTCCGACGCCAACAGAGCCAACTTTGAGCTGCTTTGTTTTTCGGCGAGGGTGCAGGGTTGCCGGTGGTGCACTGGGAATTCCAAGATCAACCATGTCTTTATTCTGCACTAACTTTGGAAAATTCGCTCACATTACAGGTTGAGAACCACAGGATTAATCACATCAGCCACAAGTAGTAGCAACGTTAAAGAGGCAAGTATGACAAAAACCACCATCGTAATAGGGGTTAAAACTGTGACATCAATTGCAGCCGGACGAGGGCGACCACGCATCCGTGCAAAAAGTGCACGTATTTCATCGGCAATAGCAACTGCCATATGTCCACCATCTAAAGGAAGAATTGGAAGCAGATTAAAGATTCCAATAAATATATTTAAACTCGCAATAATTAGCAGGAAAGTCGCTAAGCGCTCTTGGACAGTGAGTTGATCACTTCCAACTGCTTCACCAGATACGCGTGCAACACCGACAACTCCCACTAAACCATTTGCATCGCGCTCTTCGCCTCGAACAGTCTGGCCCCAAAGAGCAGGAATTTTTGATGGCAAGCTCATTAGAGATTTAACGCTCTCGGTAACAAAACTCTTTGTAACAGTTGCAGAATTACTTATTGAGGAGAGTAATCCATAACGCTTCACTCCAACTTCATTAACTATTCCTAACAGATATCTTTTTTCACCGTCAATTTCAGTTAAACGGGGCGCGGCTCGAACCATGATGATTTGGCCATCTCTATCAATTGTAAGAACGACCTCTTTACCTTCTGAATTTCGAATGACTTCAACATCTTTGTACCATTCAGTGACTTTAACTCCATTGATAGATACAACTTCGTCTCCAATTTGAATACCAGTTGCCGCAGCAACTGAGCCTTCAACAACCTCACCAATGACTGGAAGAACTTGATTTGTACCAACGCCTGCAAAAAGTGTAAACAAAAGCAAGAAACCCAGAACAAAATGTAGAAACGATCCCGCGCCAAGAACAATTAATTTACGTCCAGAACTTGCCTTGTAAAAGGCTCGATCTTCTTCACCTGGCAACATCTGATCATTAGGTGCCATTCCTTCTATCTTGCAGTAACCACCTGCTGGAATGACTTTTATTCCAAACTCTGTCTCACCACGCTGCGTTGACCATATTCTTTTTCCAAAACCTACAAAAAACTCAGAAATTCGCATACCAAAACGTTTTGCAGTTATGTAGTGACCAAATTCGTGGATCATTACAGAAACCAAGAGCGCAACTATAAAAGCGATAATTCCAAGAAATTGCATTATTAACCTAACGTGAGTAGTTGCCTAGGATAATGCACCATACCCCTGACACCTTAATTAACTCAGTTTATCGGTCGAGAAGATTCTGAGTAGGCGAATAGGGGCTAGCTTTAGCTCGTTTTGCAATTGCACTCAAAGCCTCTAGAACAACGCGATTAGCCAAGATTGCTGTGATATCTGCGTTATCAAATGGCGGACAAACTTCTACAACATCTATTCCGACGATCGGTAGTTCAAGACAGATTCTGCGTACTGCTTCAAGCAGTTCGCGACTTGTCATTCCACCAGGTTCTGGAGTACCTGTTCCTGGAGCCATGCCGGGATCAACAACATCTATGTCTACGGACAAAAACACACCGTCACAACCATCGATCAGTGTTGCAAAAGATTCATCTAAAACTGTATTCAATCCACGATGAGCAATTTCTGTCATCTCATATGAGCGCATACCTTGATCGCGCATCCAATTGAGAGTTGCATCCTCTGGCCAATATCCACGAAGACCTAACTGCAAGAATCGATCACCACGTACAAATCCATTGTTAATCAAATTACGCATTGGCGTTCCGTGGCCAACGAGTGCTCCAAATTGATCCTCACCTGTGTCGGCGTGGGCATCAAAGTGAATCATTGAGATTTTGCCTAAACCTCTGTGCGCAGCAATTCCTGCAACATCGGCAGATGCGATTGAGTGATCGCCACCTAGAACAACAGGGATGATCCCAGCACGTGAAATCTTTTCAGTCGCTGCAGCCAAAATAGCTAAGGACCCAGTTAAATCTGAACCTGGCATCATTAAATCTCCAGCATCAAAAACCTTGAGATCTTTAAGTCCATCGGTTCGAAGTGCAAGATGAGGGCGTGAACCATCATGAGGTAGGTAATCTCCCCCACGAATTGCCTGCGGTCCAAATTTGGCACCAGATCGATGAGATGTTCCACTATCAATTGGCGCCCCCACAATAATTACATCAGCGCCCGCATATGTTTTTGGATCATCTAAGTCGCATGATGGAATTCCTAAAAATGTAAAATTAGGGCCGTACATGTTTCCGTGATTGGTCATTTAGTTACTTTTGTCTTTTTGCTAATTAATTGACCTGCAATAACGATGGCAAGTGCTAAGAAAAACATCGCTGATCCGATGACATTTGCCTGCGCAGGAATACCACGTGCGGCAGAGACATAGACAAACTTAGGAAATGTCGTCAAGGTTCCAGAGTTAAAGTTGGTAATAATGAAGTCATCAAAAGACAAACTGAAGGCAAGCAGAGCTGCTGCAGCAATACCAGGTGCAACAAGAGGTAACGTCACGCGACGAAAAGTCTGGAACTCATTTGCATATAGATCCATAGCTGCTTGCTCTAATCGAGGGTCGAGAGATGCAATTCTTGCTTTAACTGTAACCACTACAAAAGAAACGCAGAAGACCACGTGTGCAATAACAGTAGGCCAAAATCCTGGGTTAATTTGAAAGACTAAAAAGAGTGAAAGTAGTGACGCACCTAAAACAATCTCGGGTGTTGCCATGGGCAAAAAGATAAGCAAGTTAGATGTTGATCTACCCTTAAATGCATATCGACCAATTGCAAAGGCGATCATTGTCCCGAGTATTGTTGAAAAAATCGTAGCTATAAGACCAATCTTGATCGAATTAC